>JASJDO010000046.1 GCA_030065115.1 Rhizobiaceae bacterium
ATCACCACTACCATTAGTATGGTCAGGACAACCCATGGCGCATAACCATCCGTAATCCAAACGATCTGCTGGGCAATAAGTGCTGTGCCACCAGAATTCTCAAGTGCTGTGCCAAGCGGGATCATCGACCCAAGCAGCACAATCACCGGCCACTCCACATAATCATAAACATTCCGGATCGGAACGAGATCAAGCAACACATAGAGCGCTACGACGATCGCAAGAGCCACTGCGAGATACAGTAAACCAAAGCTTGCCAACGCAATCGCAGCACCGAAAATACCTGCAGCAAGCCAGGCACGTCGATGTTGGGTGATCTGAAGCCCGCGTTCGGCGAGTGGCATCGCATGAAGCCACGTGATCGTATCATCAAGATTTTCCTGTGGGCCAATCAGCAACAGCACATCTCCAACACGGATCTTCTCGTGCCTCACGCGCTTTGAGAACCGGCGGCCCTTTCTCGCTATGCCCAACAAAGCCACACCCCGGCGAGCCCGCAACCGTAAATCAATCGCTGCATTGCCAACAATACGCGTTTCAGGGGTTACCAACACTTCGGTTAGTTGTAGATCACCAATTGCCTTTTCGTTGGTGGTTTTCTCACCAAAATACTCCAGCGAATAGACGCCACGAAAACGATCAATATCTTCTGCTGTTGCTTCCACCAGCAACATGTCCTTTGGTTTTAGTTCCAAGCTAGCGCTGAAACCCTTCAGGCGACGATTGTTTCTAACTACCCCTAGGATCGAAAGATCGTGTTCATCGCCATCGGCATAAAGATCACGCACTTGCATTCCGACCGCTTTGGAGTTTTCTGGCACAACAAGCTCGGCGATATAATCTTCAAGATCCAGAGGATTTGATTTCTCACCCACCTTGTCCTGGCTACCTGGCACCAATCTCCAACCAATCAAGGCAACGAATGCAATGCCAACACCGGCACAGATAAGTCCAACTGGCGCAAAATCGAACATTTGAAACGGTGCGCCGGCGGAGGTTTCACGATATTGGGCGATAATAATATTTGGAGGCGTACCGATCAACGTCACCAACCCGCCCAAAATGGTGGCGAATGAAAGCGGCATCAGTGTACCGCGTACACTCCGTCCGGCCTTCTTCGCAGCTTGAATATCTACCGGCATCAGTAGCGCCAGCGCTGCCACATTATTCATGAAAGCAGAAAGCACCGCTCCTGTAGAAGCCATGATCGATATATGCGCGCCAATGCCCCTGCCTGTGTCGATGACTGAACGGGTGATGATATCAATGGTACCGGAATTCTGCAGTCCTCGCGAAACGATCAACACCAAGGCAACAATGATGGTTGCCGGATGGCCGAACCCGGAAAACGCATCTTCAGTTGGCACCACGCCGAGCACCAAAGCAATCAACAACGCGCAAAAGGCCACAATATCATAGCGCCACCTGCCCCAAAGCAGCATGGCAAAGACCCCGGCAAAGAGTGCAAACAATATGTTTTGATCTGATGGCATGTGACGTTCCGATTCTACAGGCCAATACTATAAGAAATTGAACGCTTTTGATAAGCCATAGGCTGAAGTCAATCAGAACCTTCCAGTCCAGCCAGCATCTGATCGATGAAGCGGATAAGTTCTGGTTCCAGCTCGTCTCGCGACAAGCCGATATACCGTTTCTGCAGACTGAAAGCCACGATGCCGTGAACCGCTGCAAACAGTGTTCTGGCACGCAACATCGCTTCTTCCTCTGACAAATGCGGGCTGAGGCTGCGGACAGGCCCTTGAATGAACGTGATCAGAAAAGCCTGTTCTTTTTCATGCCAATCAGGAACATCAGACGTCATGTCTGCATATTCAAAAAGCGCATTCCATAACCGAAAGTTGTCTTGAGCAAAGGTTACATACCCCCGGGCAAGGCCCTTCAATATCGCGACCGGGTCTTCGAGGCCCTCTACGTCCTGACGCAAAGCATCGCCCAGATCGCTGAGTGTTTGACTGTTCACATGCACGATCAAATCATCAAGATCTTCAAACGCAGTATAGAGACTGCCCAAGGCACATCCCACAATTCCGGTTACGTTGCGGGCATTCAGCGCCCTTACTCCCTGCTCTTCTATGATGCCGGTCGCAGCCTTCATCAGATTTGATTTGAGTTCTTCGCGCTTGGCTTCCCGCTTACCAACCATTAACCATTCTTTCTCGATTTTTGAACATCGTTCATTTTATTATTGAACAGCGTTCATTTTCCTGTATATTGTAATTCATGAACAACGTTCATAACAGGAGAAAAAGAAATGTTCAAATCAATGTTTGCACTTATCAGGGGCACTTCCCACGAAGCAGCTCAAAATGTGGCCGACAGAAACGCAATGGTCATTCTTCGACAACAAATCCGCGACAGCGCGGAAGCTGTTACCTCAGCCAAGAAAGCAGTTGCGATTGCTACAGCACAGAACGAGCAAGAAAAGCGTCAGCACGCCAAGCTTATCGAACGAATTGAAGATCTCGAGATTCGCACGATTTCAGCGCTCGAAAATGGCGAAACCGAGCTTGCAAAAGAAGCTGCAGAAGCAATCGCCATTCTGGAAGCGGAACGCGATGCTTCGGCGGAAGCTCAAAAAAGTTTCACAACCGAGATCGAGCGCTTGAAACGCGTTGTCCTGCAATCAGAATCGAGACTTCGCGACCTCAAGCGGGGCCACCGTATTGCGGATGCAACGGACAAAACCCAGCGTTTACGTCAATCCGCCCCCAACACCGGTCTGTCTGCCCTACAGGATGCCGAAAGCACCCTCACCCGTTTGCGGGAACGCCAGATGGAAATGGATGCGGCAGCAAATGTGCTGGACGATATGGCCAAGGAGAATAATCCGGATGCGATTGCACAAAAACTCTCAGAGGCCGGGTGCGGCGCACCTATCACATCGACCGCCGATCAGGTTCTCGCCCGACTTCAAACGAAGTCCGGCAAGAAGTCCAAAAAATCCGACTAGAGCGTTTCGAGGCCATGAGTAGCCGAGACAACGCGTTATCGCACTGAATTTGTTTACGCATTTAAGTCCTATCGTCCCGATTGAACTTAAATTGCTCAACCCCCTAACCCAACTCAAAATTCCAACCAAACTAACGGAGTAACACAATGACTAACTCACATTACGCACCAAAAGAATCTGAAGCATTCAAGCTTTTCACCATGGCAAGCTTTGGCATTGCAGCCCTCATGCAGGCAGGTGGCATCTACTTTCTGGAAGCAAGTTTTGCCGCCAAAGGTTTCTACGCCATGTCAGCGATCATGCTGGTCCACACCGCGATCTCAGTAACCAAGATGTTGCGCGACGACCATGAAGCCAAACGTATCTACAACAAGCTGGAAGATGCGAAGACCGAAAAGCTTCTGACCGAATATACAGAGAAAGACGAATAGCTGAGTATATACACTCAAAAAGAAAAAGCCGGGCAATGCCCGGCTTTTTCATTCGAATTTTCGACTTGTCGCTTAACCAACAATCTCGTTGCCGCCGAACCAGAAGGCGATTTCTTCTGCTGCTGTTTCAGGAGCATCTGAACCGTGAACCGAGTTTTCACCCAGTGAAAGGGCAAACTCTTTGCGGATTGTACCTTCGTCTGCTTCAGCCGGGTTTGTTGCGCCCATGACTTCGCGGTTTTTTAGGATCGCGTTTTCGCCTTCCAGAACCTGAACAACAGTCGGGCCTGATGACATGAATTCAGTCAATTCACCAAAGAATGGGCGCTCGGAGTGGACTGCGTAAAACGCTTCTGCCTGTGCAAGGCTCATGTGTACGCGTTTGCATGCAACGACACGCAGGCCAGCTTCTTCCAGTTTCGCCGTGATAGCGCCGGTTAGGTTGCGTTTTGTTGCGTCGGGTTTGATCATTGAGAAAGTGCGTTCAATCGCCATGGGTCAATTCCTGTTGAAATGAGGGAGGGTTTTGCGGCGCTTATACGCGGGCGCGCATTCTGCATCAAGTGTTGATTTTGTACCGGTTAGACGCCACAAGTGCAGCATGTTGAAACTCACTGATCTGACGCTTCATATTGTGGGGCGCCCCTTGCTTGAGAATGCTTCACTCACCTTGCCCAAGGGCGCGCGAGCCGGGCTTGTGGGACGCAACGGATGCGGAAAAACAACGCTTTTCAAGGCCATTACAAAAGATCACCCGACGGAGACCGGTTCAATTGAGCTCGTCCGCGGTTGTCGGATTGGGCAAGTGGCGCAAGAGGCGCCTGGCACAGAAGAAAACCTTCTGGAAATTGTGCTCAAGGCAGACGAAGAGCTCGTGCGTCTTCAAAAAGAAGCTGACACGGTAACCAATCCGGAACGCATCGCCGAAATACAGGCACGTCTTACCGATATTGAAGCTCATTCAGCGGAAGCGCGAGCAGCAACCATTCTCTCTGGCCTTGGATTTAATACGCAAGCCCAAAAACGTCCTGCCAGCTCTTTTTCCGGCGGATGGCGAATGCGGGTGGCGCTTGCAAGTGTCCTATTCTCGCGCCCTGACCTCCTGTTGTTGGACGAACCCACGAACTATCTCGATCTGGAAGGTACGCTGTGGCTTGAAAATTACATTTCAAGATATCCTGGAACTGTTTTGATCATCAGCCACGACCGCGATCTTTTAAACACGGCTGTCGACACAATCGTCCATATGGAGGGCCAGAAGCTCACGCTTTACAAAGGCGGTTATGATGCATTTGAAAAACTGCGTGCCGAGCAACGGGAACTGGCCGAGAAGACGCGTGCCAAGGTGGAAGCGCAGGCCGCTCACATGCAGGCTTTCGTTGACCGTTTCAGATACAAGGCTTCGAAAGCCAAGCAGGCGCAATCGAAACTGAAGGCAATCGCCAAACTGCGCCCACCAGCACTTCTGGAAGAAGCTGGAACCATGCCGATACGCTTTCCCGATCCAGAACGCTTGTCTGCTTCTCCGATGATCAAACTTGAAAACGTGAATTGCGGGTACAGCGAAGAAACTGACATTCTGTCAGGCATCAAACTAAATATTGATGCCGATGACCGGATCGCACTCTTGGGCGCGAATGGCAATGGCAAATCAACTTTCGCCAAATTATTGTCTGAACGTCTCCCGAATGTGGTCGGCAACATTGTGAAAGCTCCGAAAATCAAAGTCGCCATGTTTGCCCAACATCAGATGGATGATCTGCATGCTGACCAAACCCCAGTCGACCACATTCGACCGTTGATGCCTCAAGCCGGTGAAGCGCAGGTGCGGTCCAAAGTAGCGCAGATGGGCCTCAACCATGAGCGCATGGAAACCAAATGTGCAAACCTGTCCGGTGGTGAGAAGGCACGTCTGTTGTTGGGCCTCTGCACGTTTGATGGCCCGGATTTATTGATCCTGGACGAACCGACCAACCATCTGGATGTCGGTGCCCGTGAAGCACTCGTGCATGGTATAAATGAATTCAAGGGTGCCGTCATTCTCATCAGCCATGATCGTCATCTGATTGACGCAACCATGGACCGACTCTGGTTAGTCCATGACGGTAAGGTTGGACCATATGAAGGTGACATGGATGCCTACCGCAAGCTTGTCCTCAGCATTTCCAGAAAGTCTGATATCACCAAGACACCGGAAAACAAGACCGGTGTTTCAAAACAGGATAATCGAAAGCAGGCAGCAGAAAAGCGTGCCAATCTTGCGCCTCTACGCGCAAAAATCTCCCAAAAAGAGGCGCAAATTCAAAAACTTGAAGAGGCAATTGGAAAACTTGATTCAAGCCTTTCCACGCCCGGCATTTTTGAAAACTTCCCCGATAAGGCTACGAAATTTGCCAAACAGAGAGCAGAAGCGGAAAAAATGTTGGCGAAAGTTGAGGAGGAATGGCTGATGCTTGGAGAAGAACTGGAGGCTCAGATCTAGCCCATGTCTCGCAAGAACACCTATCTCTTGTATGCGATCTTTGCTGCGCTTGCGGTGTTTCTGTTTTTCGAGCAGCAGGAAGCATATTTTGCAGGTAAGGGAGAGTTGGTCGTTTCGCAGGAAGGGGATGCAGTCGTGCTTCAATGGCACGGTGAAGTCGAAGCCCCCATGGCCAGCGATATCTGGAAGGCATTTGGTGAGTGGCGGGCCAAGACAGAGACTTTTATCATCGACCTGCATTCCCATGGCGGCGCACTTCGTGAAGGTGGCAATGTAGTGCGCTTGCTCGATCAAATGGCTGAAACACACACGTTGGTTACGCGGGTGTCGGACAACCATATCTGCCTTTCCATGTGCGTGCCGATATTTCTTCGCGGGACCATACGCATCGGTTCTGCAGATTCTGTCTGGATGTTTCACGAGCCCCGCCAATATGATTCAGCAGATGAGACAATTGTCGAACAACCGGAGTTTGAAAGGCGCTTTTTCGCTGAGCGGTTTTTTGACAACTACTTTGTAAAGTCTGAGATGGACCCGCAATGGCGAAGCCAATTGCGAAACGACTGGGTCGGCAAAGATGTATGGTATACGGGACAAGAATTGGCTGATCAGAATTCGAATATCATCACCCGGCTTGTACGCTGACGTCTGATACTTTTTTGTATATAGCCACAATTTTTGCTTGGAACTTTCCTGATTTCCAAGCGTAATTTAGAAGTGCAATAAAATCGATTTTCAAGACTTGATGGCTAAACTCTATTTTCACTACTCGGCAATGAACAGTGGCAAATCTACCCTGTTGCTACAGGCCGCACATAATTATACCGAACGAAATCTGGTCCCTTATCTGATGAAAACTGTTCTTGATGATCGGGAGGGCGAAGGGTTTATCGGCAGTCGCATCGGCATCAAGAAGCCGTGTGACACGTTTGGCGCTGATGAAGATCTGTTTGTGAAGATCAAAGCCAGAACCGAAGACGGCCCGATTGATTGCGTGCTGGTGGATGAGGCGCATTTCATGACCGAAGAGCAAGTCTGGCAATTGGCTCAGGTTGTTGATGATCTGGACATTCCAGTCATGACCTATGGGTTACGTACTGATTTTCAGGCCAAACTTTTTCCGGGTTCGGCCGAACTGTTGGCAATTTCCGATGTTTTGCGAGAAGTGCGCACCATTGATGAAAGCGGCAAGAATGCCACGATGAACCTGCGGATCGATGAACATGGCAATGCGGTCACTGAGGGCCCGCAACAACAGATCGGTGGTAACGAATCCTACAAATCGGTCAGCCGTAAAGAATGGCGAAAGCGCATGGGAAAATAGATTTTTCGTTCCCTTGATGACGAATGAGAGCTGAAATCGCACTCTTTCGCTAACCGGCAAGCGAAACCAGAAACCGGTCACTTTCATCGTCCGCCGCGAAGAACCACCACTCACTCCATTTCTCTCCAGGATGTGGGTGGTGTTTGATGCCGGACTGCTGTAAGCTAAAATTGGCTGCACACCTGATTTGGGATCCAGACTATTTTTCCAACCTGTATTTCTCATGACAGCCGCTGCATGTTTTACCAACTCCGGCGAATTGAGCTTTAATATCTTCGACGTTTGATGCGGACTTGGCCACGTTTGATAGTATCTCTGCTTCAGACTTCATCTTGTCAGCAATGGCTATGAATTCATCCCACTCACTCCAAATAGCAGGCAAGGCTTCACTAGGTGATTCAGTCGAATTCTCAGGAAACAGGTTCTTAATTTCCGCAGCATGACCAGAGATAGTTATGGCTGCTTTTTCCACTGACTTTGCATCGAAAGGGTCGTTTCCTTTGATCATTCTACCGATAATCTTCATTTGACTACCGATATCCTTCATTGCTTCCATTCGCTCTTTGACAATGCCAGTTGCACCAGAATGGGCGAATGCAACGCCTGTCACGGTCATCACCGATAAACTCATCAAAATTGCAATTCTTCTATGCAAGTTAATTTCCTCTGATCTGGAATTCTATGTAGCCAGTATTGACCTTCCATTTACTGGAAGGTCAATACTGGCAAGCAGGAAAACCAGGAACCGATTCAGTGCCAAAGCAAATGCTGACAAGAAGGCTTTTTCTGACGGGTACATTGGCTGCACTTTGTACTCCCTCATTTGTCATGCCTTCCCATGCTTCAAGTCGAAACAACTACAAGCTTGCTGCACAAAAAGGCAAAGCTTCGCTGCTTGAAGAAGGAAATTTGCTGACGGATGTTTGGGCTTATAACGGAGCTACACCCGGCCCAGTGATCCGGGTAAAGAAGGGCGAAGAAATAAATATTGAAGTTGTGAATCAGCTGGATCAGCCGACTTCTGTTCATTGGCACGGCATCCGCATCGACAACACGATGGATGGTGTTTCCAATCTAACGCAGGAGCCAATTCCACCGGGTGGGAGTTTCATCTACCGTTTCACGCCACCGGACGCAGGCACCTACTGGTATCACCCGCACAATCGCACTTGGGAGCAATTGGCTCGCGGTTTATACGGTGCCTTAGTCGTGGAGGGTGACGCGGCAACGGGCGAATTTGATCGTGATTACTCAATTGCTGCTGATGACTGGCAACTGGCCGAGAGTGGCGCGATCCGTGAGGAAACGTTGGGCAGCCTGCGGGATTGGGCCCATGCAGGCAGGCTTGGCAACATCCTTACGCTGAACGGCAAACCGTACGAAACTCTTGAAGGTGCATCAGGTGATCGTGTCCGGTTGAGGTTTATAAACACAGCAAATGCCCGGATCATGCGTTTCGGGATTAAAGGGCATGAGCCGTGGCTTGTAGCGCTGGATGGTCAACCTATACCGCCAACCAAGTTATCTGAGACTGGGATCACCATCGCGCCTGCTCAGAGGGCAGATCTGGTATTTGATGTGCAAGGCACGTCTGGAGACAATGTTCCAATTGTCGAAACAAGTGGTGCAGAAACTCTGGTCGCTGGTTATTTGAACATCGTAGAGGGTTCCAATCGTAAAATCCGGACTGCTACACCGGCACTGAAAGCAAACAAACTCCCTCAACCTGATCTCGCAAATGCAACACGGTTGGATTTACTCATGTCCGGCGGTGCGATGCGGTTTTTGACACAAGCAACCTACAAAGGCGAAGAAGTCGATGGTCGCAAACTCGCCAGAACACACAGGCAGTTATGGGCATTCAATCTGCAGGCGGGTATGGCAGACGCCCCGTTGTTTTCTGCAAAATCCGGTGAGACTATTGTCTTGAAGCTTGTCAATGAAACCGCCTGGCCGCATGCCATTCATTTGCATGGCCACCACTTTCGCGTTCTCACAAAAGGTCCGCGCTCCAACGGCCAATTGAACCCTGTTTTGGGTGAGGAAGAGCATGCTTACCGGGACACGGTGCTGGTCGAACGTGATGAGATTATTGAAATCGCATTTGTAGCCGACAATCCGGGAAAATGGATGCTTCACTGTCACATGCTGGAACATCAGGCGAGCGGCATGGCGACCTGGTTTGAGATCGTTTAGCTATTCGATACAAAAGCTCATTTCGACAAAAGACCACTGGTGTTTGATCATGTCGCCCCTATGTCCGCCCGGAAGACATTCACCCCCTGCCCCATTTTTGCGGTGGTGTTTTGTCCCGGCTCGGCTTTCGCCGGCGCGAGCGCATGAAGAGATAGAAGCCAACCAGTGCCAGAACAGCGGAAAGTGCCTTGTAATCATCATCTATTTCCGGTGCATTCGCGACGACGGTTGCTGAAATTACATCAATATCAGACCGCTTGATGCCACCGTCATTCGAATTTGGAGCGAACGAAAGCGCCAGTTGATGTTCGCCATCATTGAGAACATTGAAATTCAACGACTGGCTTCCCCGCACTTTGCCCTGTTCGGGGCCAGACCCAATTCCCTTCGTGGAAAAGGAAACAACACCCGTCAGCAATGCCCCTTCGCGATCGGTGATCAAAACTTTCATCGGTATTTTGACCGGAGGCAATTTCGCGCCAACCAGGTATCGGGCATGCAGGCGGATGCGAACCGGATTATCATTGCTGGTGGCATCGAAGCTCAGAACTTCGGCACTAGAGCGTATGTTCTCATACTCCAATGAAGCAATTTCACGGCCGCCAAAATTGAGTTGCGCCCAGGGCCAAAGCAGTCCAAGCCCCAGGCCAGCGAGCAGAAACAGCAATCCGACACTGCGCATCAGAGTTTCTCCCAGATCGCAAACACATGCTCGATTTGACGGTCACCCTTCTGAAGAAAAAACGGCTTTTCAGTATTCAGCACCATGCCGTGATCCGAGAACTTGCCCGCCGAGGTTCGCTCGAGTGGCCAGGGTGGGCCATCCACCTCCGAGCCATCATCCCGCAATCGGGTGTAAACCAACAGCACGCCGCCTTTTGTCACCAGAGAACAAACGGCGGGAACGGTTTCATCAAGCGTTTCCGGCGGGATTGATTGCAATGTGTAACACTCGTGGACAAGATCAAAAGCACCGAGCCATTCTTTTGGCAGATTGAACAAATCACCAATCTGGTACTCAACCGGACTGTCTGAAAACCGCTGCTTCGCCCATCCGATCGCTTTGGGAGAGAAATCAAACCCCAATGTCTCGTAACCGGCCGCGGCCATGGCTTCTGCATTGTCACCCAGACCGCAACCAACATCGACCGCGCACTTTCCCTTACCCGGATTGGCACTCAGATAGTCTGCAAGCTCCTGTTTCGCCGCAAGATCTGCCCACGGCACCATTGCCGCGTCACCACTGGCGTTTTCATAAACCGTTTCGAAAAACTCGTCACGACGCGGGTTTGTGCGATGATCCTCTCGATCCTGTTGGTTGATCTGGTCTTTGGCTTCTTCCTGACGTCTTTTGAATTCGGCATCAGGCGTTTGGAGCTTATCTTCCTTCATGCCTTCTTTTCCCAACCGCCATTGGCGTTTTGCTGCCAGTAGGTTTGCTCGACACCGTCTTGCTCTTTGTGGAACTTCCAACGGGTTCTGGCATGTTCAACTGCCGAATTATCATGGCCGTCAAACATGTAGACCAGTCGCGCATAGGGTGAACCATCATCCAGTTGAGCACCATCGACCAGAAACCGTATGTGAGCGTTGTTGGGATTGTCTTCGTCAGTGGTCAGCCAGACGGGTTGAAAACTTTCCGTTCCATCCCTGACGCTTCCATGGGGAAGAAAACTCTCATCGCGGTAGGTCCACAACAGGCTGTCGAGTACCGCCACTCGTTCCTCGGAACCTGCCTGAACAACGACTTTCCAATCCCGTTGCAGCGATTTTTCAACCAGACCGGGCAGTACCTGATCCAGCGTACGTTCAGTCAAATGGTAAAACAGAATTTCCGTCATCGTGTACCCTATTAACACGGTTTGTCTTGACTCCTATCCGGTCCCTATTCAATCTCATGAAAAAATTGGGGAGAGAGAGTAAATCCATGCGTAAACTGACCGTTTCAGCCCTTCTATTTACAGGTTTTATTGCCTTCCCTACTATTGCCAATGCCGAAGGTTGCACTCTGGATGGCATAAAGCTGAATTGCGGCAAGGGGAA
Source organism: Rhizobiaceae bacterium (assembly GCA_030065115.1). GTDB lineage: Bacteria > Pseudomonadota > Alphaproteobacteria > Rhizobiales > Rhizobiaceae > JAALLB01. Next base: position 11,448 of record JASJDO010000046.1, read on the forward strand.
CAACGCCAGTGTACTCGCAGCTCTCGCCTCTGATGCAACCAGTGAAGTGCTCTCAAAACCTTTGGCGGCAATCGACAATTTTCAGAAACCGATTGAACTCGAAATATTTAGAAAGAGCATTGAGGCAAGCTGGAAAAAAGCCAACAGGGCAGAACTTGCCGAGCGCCGCCGCCTGAAGCGTCGCCAAATTAGTGACGAAGAATTCGCTGAATGGTCAAAGGGTTATGACGCCGCGCGCGCAAACTATGATGCAGCCATGACGCTATATCGAAACCTGGTCTGGTTTGGCAAAAACGGAAAGCCTGCACCGGAGGGGTGAAGAAATCTTTGCATCTTCACCCGCCGTGTTTCGATCAACTATTCATAAAACTCTTGCACCAGCTTGCTCAACAAGCGCACGCCATAGCCTGATCCCCATGACTGGTTGTACTCGTTTTTCGGTGCAGCCATCGCGGTTCCGGCGACGTCAATGTGAACCCAAGGCACATCATTAACGAACCTCTGCAAGAATTGTCCGGCTGTGATGGATCCGGCAAAGCGGCCACCGGTATTTTTCATGTCGGCATTCTTCGTGTCGATCATCTTGTCATAAGCTTCGTGCAGCGGCAGGCGCCAGACCTTTTCGTCAGTCAGTTGACCCGCTTTGTGCAGATTTTCAGCCAACTCGTCATTGTTTGAGAAGATGCCGGCATGTTCCTTGCCGAGCGCCACAAGGATAGCACCCGTGAGTGTCGCAAGATTGATCATGAATTTTGGCTTGAACCGTTTCTGGCAATACCACAGCGCATCCGCCAGAACGAGGCGACCTTCCGCATCCGTATTGATGATTTCAATTGTCTGACCAGACATTGATTTGACGATATCTCCAGGGCGTTGAGCGTTGGCATCCGGCATGTTTTCAACGAGGCCAATGATGCCAACCACATTTGCCTTGGCTTTTCGGGCAGCGAGCGCATGCATAAGACCGGTAACAGCCGCTGCACCGCCCATATCCCCCTTCATGTCTTCCATTCCACCAGACGGCTTGATTGAAATGCCACCGGTATCAAAGACAACGCCCTTGCCGATAAAGGCGAGCGGTTGGTCGCCCTTTTTGCCTCCGTCCCATTGCATGATCGCCATGCGGGCCTGACGGTTGGTAGCAGACCCTTGCGAAACACCAAGAAGCGCGTGCATTCCCAGTTTTTTCATCTCCGCAACGGTCAGCACCTGTACTTTAACGCCGAGAGACTTGAGCTTTTGAGCTTGTTTTGCAAATTCGACCGGGCCCAATACGTTTGCAGGTTCGTTGACCAACTGGCGCGCAAGCAAAACACCATCTGTCACACCGTCAAACTCCGCCCAAGCTTTTTTCGCAGCTGCAACACCAGAGGTCCCAAAAGAAATTTTCTTCGCTTTGGTTTGTTTCTTGTCTGCTTCTCGACCCTTGGTCAGATAGTCATCAAAATTATAGGCCCGCAGTTTGGCACCGGCCGCTATTGTTGCAACCTGCTGTGGAGAAAGCGTGGCACTCTTGTCATTCGATTCAGTGAGAACATGCACTTTGTCGGCTTTGCCAATGGCGGCAAGAAGCTTGCCGCCAAGTTTCAGAAGATCAGGCTCGGTCAGCTCATCCGGTGTCCCACAGCCCATGACTATAATACTGTCCAAGCCGCCTTCAACGCCAAGCAGGGATAGGCTGGAGCCTTTTTTTCCCGTGAACCCATCTACTTTCATGGCTCGCTCCAACTGCGCCTGTGCCGGGCTGTCGGCGAGCTGCGGAGGTACTCCGGCTCCATCCGCAATAAAAGCCACCAGTGTTCCGCTCGTTGGGACCGCGTTTTTAGAAAATGTTATGGTTGGAAGCTTTGCCATGATATCTCCAGAATTTTCAGAAAAATTGCCACACAGGATTACAGGGCAATGTTGAACTATCCGACATATTTAGGAGATTCGTGGTGTGTGTCGAGGTTTGCGGCGAAATCAGCCCTCCAAGGCACTATTTCATCTCAAAACATCAATTTATGAGACCGCATAGTTGCTGTTTCGCCACATTAATCTTTGATTAACGCTCTTTCTTGGTCAAGTTTTAGCCAATTGTGAGCAATAATCTTAAGATCGTGGTAACCACTAAACAGCGTGCTATTGGTTAAGCATATTCCTCAACATCCCATGGCGATGCATGAAGCTCATTGAACGATATATATTTGGCAAAGCTCTTTATGCCTCCCTTATCATCCTGGGTGCGTTGGTTGGTGTTGTCTGGATTGTGCAAGCACTGCGCGAAATCGACATCATTGCGTCCAACGGGCAGACCATTCTGACCTATTTCACGATTACCATCATGCTGGTTCCAAACATCGCTCTTGCCATTGTGCCCGTGGCGTTGATGCTCTCTGCCATTCACACCATCAATGGCATGAATTCGAACAGTGAATTGGTTGTTGTGACAGCGAGCGGCTGTTCTAACTGGACCATAGCGAAACCGCTCCTAGTGTTGGCGCTGATTTGCAGCTTGATTACCGGGCTGGTTGCGCATCTGATTTCACCTTACAGCCTGCAGCATGTGAAAAAGCTGGTGACGGAGATGCGGGCTGATCTCGTGTCCGTCGTTCTTCAAGAAGGGTCATTTAATTCAATTGGCAACGGCCTTACGTTCCATGTGGCAGAACGCGGAGCTTCGGGTCTGTTGAAGGGCATTTTGATTTCAGATGACCGCGAAGAAGACAGTTCAGCAATTTTCTCAGCCAAAGAAGGCGTTGTTGTACGAACACCTGCAGGTTCCTTTCTTACTTTGAAGGATGGTGAAATTCAGCAAACGAGCAAGAAAGATGGCAGCGTTACATTGATCAAGTATCAATCATACGCCTTTGATCTATCAAGTTTTTCTGGAAACAAGCAAGCTGGGGCGTTGCGCCCCAAAGAACGCCCAACCTGGGAACTCTTTAACCCGGATCCCGATGACAAAATCTACCAAGCGAGGCCCAATCGCTTTGGTCAGGAAATCCATGAACGCTTTTCAGAGATGCTCTGGCCGTTTGCCAATATCTTCATCATTCTGGCATTTTCGGGCCAGGCAAGATCCAGTCGCCAGAGCTTTGCCTCGGCGATCACATCGGCGGCAATCGTGTTGGTTGTTGCGCGGGCAATGGGTTTTTCCGCAGTCACAGCACTCAAGACAGACCCGGCTGCTGTCATATATGTTTATGCGTTGCCTTTGAGTTGCATTGCTTTTGGGGCCTATTTCGTCTTCTCGAACAAACCGGCGGAACTGCCAAAATCTGCTGGTGACCGTATTGACCGCCTAACCGGGAATCTTTCGGAGTTTTTCTCACGATATTTCGAAGCATACAAGCAGTTCAGGCGCCGTCTCGCGGGGGTTAAGGCATGATCGGGAGAACGCTTGGCATCTATATTTCGCTGCGGTTTTTACGCAGCCTGATCGGCATGCTGCTTGGCCTTGCCTTTTTGATCATATCTGTGGATTTCATCGAGCAGCTGCGCAAAGCTGGTGGCAATGACACAGTTACCCTCGGCCAACTGTACCTGATTGCAATGCTGCGCGCGCCTGTTTTCATTGAGAAAGCGTTTCCGTTCGCCTGTCTGTTTGCTGCGATGATGACGCTGACAAACCTGAACCAAAAGCTCGAACTGGTAATTGCCCGGGCGGCGGGCGTCTCGGCGTGGCAATTTCTGCTCCCAATCAGCATATCGGCAGCACTTGTCGGTGTATTGGTTGCAACCGTCTATAATCCGATCGCAATTGGCGCCTCCCAGAGTGCAAAGGAACTCGCAGCACAAGTCCTTTCAGGCACACCCATCAACAAGCGCTCTACCAAGCGCGGGTACTGGATCAAACAGGAAGATGAAACGGGGGGAAACACGGTCATCAACGCAGAACTTGCACGAAGGGAAGGAACCCTCCTCGACAACACCAAAATCCTGCGGTTTGATGCAGATGGAAAATTCGTAGAACGTATGGATGCGGCGACCGTTTTGCACAGGGGAGACCACTGGCTGCTGGTCAAGGTACGCAAGACAGACGCAGAGGGAAATACCGTTAACCTTGAATCAGAAAAACTGCCTACAAATCTCACAAGGGACGAGTTGTTCGGGATCAGTGGCAAACCGGATGAGGTGCCATTCTGGGAATTGAGGCAAACCGCTGAAAGAGTTGAAAAATCTGGAACAAATGGCAAACCGTACCTGGTCCACTATCATAGTTTGACCGCCCTGCCCGCTTTCTTTTTCGCCATGGTGCTGGTTGCAGCTTCGGTTTGTCTCAGATTTGTGCGATTTGGGCAGGTCGGCAGGATGATTTTAGGTGGCATATTGTTCGGGTTCGTGCTTTATACCGTGACGAGTCTGGTAACAGCTTTGGGGAGTAATGGTGTTATACCGCCAGTCGTGGCGGCGTGGTCACCTGGTTTTGTGGCGATTTTGTTTGGTATGAGTGCATTGCTGCATCAGGAGGACGGATAATTGGTTGAAAAGCCAAATTGTGCTGATCTGATGCCCGTTAAGGACGCGGCAAAGCGTCTTCTCGCGACAGTTTCTGTTGCGGGACTTTTTGCGTTCATGCCCCAATTACCGATCGCCACTATTCTAGCCGGTGCACCTTCTGCACAAGCCCAGGTCTTGGAAACCGGCCTGTTTGGTGATGGCGAGGCAGTTTCAGAGGAAGAACAACTTCTCCTTGAATCCGACGATCTGACCTTTGACACCGACCGTAATCTGGTTATTGCAACCGGCAATGTTCAAATTGCTTATGGCCGAACAACACTGGTTGCAGACCGTGTGGAATACAACCAGCAAAGTGGCCGCGTTACAGCATTTGGCAATGTCGAGATTTTGGAACCCAATGGTAATCGTATTTTTGCCAATGAAATCGACGTAACCGACAATTTCAGCGATGGTTTTATATCTGCTCTTAACGTGCAAACGGCAGATAATACGCGGATTGCAGCTGAAAGCGCAGATCGACGCGATGGAACCGTTACGCAATTCAACAATGGTGTGTATACCGCTTGCGAGCAGTGCAAGGAAAATCCTGACAAGCCGCCATTCTGGCAAATCAGGGCCAAAAAGGTCACGATTGATGACAACAAACGAACCATTGAATACGAAGATGCTACCTTTGAATTCTTCGGCAAACCTGTTGCGCGTTTAAGCCGTTTCTCCCATGCTGACCCTGCGATTAAACGAAAATCGGGTTTTCTGACACCTGATTTTGGTGGTTCTGACGAGTTGGGCTTCGCTTACAAGCAGGGCTATTTCTTTAACCTTGCTCCAAATTATGATCTGACGCTTACAGGCGCATATTACGCTGAGCAAGGTTTTCTCGGTGAGGCCGAATGGCGCCACAGAACAGAGAATGGCGAATATAACATTCGCTATGCCGGTATTGACCAGCAACGGCCTGAGAATTTTCTGCGGGATATCAGTGGTGCGGCGACAGTTGATAGCGAGGAAGATGATCGACATGCGGTCACCACGCAAGGTTTATTCGACATTAATGACCGTTGGAAATTAGGCTGGCATGCCCTTTTCCAATCAGATGAGAATTTCGCTCGAACCTATGAATTAAATGGTTTTGCGGGCCGAGACATCACCAATCAGATTTTCCTGACCGGAATTGGTGAGAAAAACTATTTTGATCTGAGAGCACAAGATTTCCTTGTCCAAGACGATATTATTGATCAGCTTGGGAACGAATTCTTGTTCCCGGGAGATCAATCGGCGACGGATCAACAAGCAACGATCCTGCCTTTGCTGGACTATAACGCAGTAACTGGTGAAGAGTTTAATGAGGGACAGATTTCATTTGATTTGAACATTACTAGTTTGGATCGCGGCGCACCGCAGATTTCAAATTTTGATCGCGTTGCAGGTGCGCCAGCTGCGAATGAACGCTTTACGGGTCTCGAAGGCAGGACCACCCGGGCAAGTGCGTTTCTTGAGTGGAAAGGATCAAGCATTTCTGATGGTGGCCTCGTCAGTACTTTGGCGCTGAACGTTCAAGGAGATGCGATTAGGCAGGATATAAACAACAATCTCAATGGTGCACCGCTCGTTTCAAATCCCGATCAAAGCCCGTTATTTGAGGACGAATCCCTATATCGCGTTATGCCGGCAGCATCGCTTGAGATTCGGTACCCACTGATCGCTCAATCTGCAAATGCGTCTCATATCTTTGAACCGATTGCGCAAATTATAGTACGGCCGGATGAAGAGGAAATCGGCCAATTTGCCAATGAGGACGCGCAAAGCTTAATCTTCGATGCAAGCAATCTTTTCCGCCAGAACAAGTTTTCAGGCTATGACCGCGTAGAGGGTGGCACTCGGGCAAACATTGGTTTCCGGTATTCTGCAAGTTTCAATACTGGCGGGAGTATTGATATTGTTGCCGGCCAATCGTTTCATCTTGATGGTGAAAATTCATTTGCTGCAACGAATGATCTTGTAAATGTGGGGCAGGAATCCGGGCTTGAGACCGACCGCTCTGACTATGTCGCATCAATCCAACTCGACAATGGTGAAGGTGTTTCCATTGGTGCTGGAGTGAGACTGGATGAGGAAGATCTCGGCCTGAACCGCGCGGAAGTGTCGACACGCGTGATCAATACAGATTATACGTTCATCGGATCCTACACATTTACAGAGGCCCAACCGAATTATCTCAACACGTTGCCATTTGACCCCAATGCCGATCAAACGCCCAGAGACCGACATGAAGTGTCCGGCTCCGCAAGCCTTCGGCTTGATGAAAACTGGCGCGCATTCGGTTCAGCACGCTATGATATCGTGGATAATGAGTTTTCCAGTTTTGGTGGAGGCCTGGCCTATAGTGATGATTGTTTCTCGTTCTCTGTGGGCTATACCAATCTAAATCCTGACTTTACGGGTGCTGCAAACGAACACCGGTTTAACTTCGCCATTGGCCTGAGAACTGTTGGTGGTTTTAACCGATCTTTTGATTTCGGTGGCGATGAAGAATAAAATTGACTGAACCCGCTTTGAATCGGGACCATAAAATCAACAAGATTAGGGTCTTAAAGCGGGTAGATTTCGGGGAGCACAGGGCGAAAATGATAACGTTTTCCCAACTTAACAAAGCATTTCTTGTCAGCGTTTCCGTATTGCTATTGGCTGCATGTACTTCTTCAACGTCAGCGGTCGATGGAAGCCAGTCAAAAACAGCAACTGTAGCCGAAAAAAAGGAAGCTGAGACTTCCGGCAACTCCGATGACGCTGCATCCGAGGCCGAAGAGAAAAACGAGGAAATCAAGGCAGCAAAAATCATCCGTGAACCCGGAGCGGTTGCTGACCGCGGCACGTTTGTAAAAATGGTGGTAAACCGCAATGCGGTTACCAATTCAGACCTCAAGAGACGAGCGGCTTTCTTAAGATTGCGCCGCGTTTCCGGCAACCGCACAAAGCTTGCTGAAAACGAGATGATTGAGCAGATCTTGCAATTGCAGGAAGCCCAACGCCTAAATGTACTGGCGACAGATGCACAAGTTGACGCTTCATTTGCAAATTTTGCCAAGCAAAATCGTGCGACACCATCGCAACTTGCCCGAGAACTAGGTCGACTTGGCGTGGGCGCTGATCATTTCAAACAATACATCCGCACACAAATGAGCTGGCAAAGGGCGGTCGGAACGCGCTTTCAAAGCCAGACAACCCGCATTTCTGAACAGCAAGCAATCCTGAAACTGCGTGAAAGCGGCCAGGCGAAACCTGAACTCACTGAATATGCATTTCAGCAGGTCGTTTTCGTTGTTCCCAAGGACAAAAGAAGCAAATCGGCTCTTGCAGCACGCAAGCGGGAGGCGACTGCATTCAGACAGCAGTTCACTACATGTGATGAGACGCTGAGCAAAGTAAAAGGCTTGCGGGATGTCAGCGTTATCAATCGATCCCGCATTATGGAGCCTGAATTGCCAGACCGTTGGCGTTCTGATGTTGCCAAGCTCGGCGGACAGGGAACCACGGTTGCGAAGGAAACCGAAAAGGGTGTCGAATTTATTGCCATATGCAGTACACGCACAGTGAGTGATGATCGGGCAGCGCAAATTTCAGGTCAATTCAATGAATTTGAAGGGTTTGCAGCGCAGGGCAATGAGTTTTCTGAAAAATACCTTTCAGAACTAAAGTCCAGAGCAACGATTATTTATAAGTAAGCACGAGCCCGATCGGGTATGACAAACAAACCGACTTCTCGCCCTCCCCTAGCAGTTACTATGGGCGACCCTTGCGGGATTGGTCCAGACATCATTCTCAGGACCTGGCTGAAAAAAGGTCAGGCGGAACTTCCACATTTCTTTGTGATTGGCAGTGCCAATGCCCTTAAATCGCGCGCAGATAGCCTTGGAATTTCACTGGAATTCGCACTTGTTCAAACGCCAACAGCGTCTGTTGATGGTGTTTTGAATATTATGGATACGGAAACTTCTGCGATTGGACTCGCAGGAAAACCATCGAAAGATGACGCGTTATCAACGATTGAGGCCATTGAAACTGCAGTGCGGCTCACCTGCTCCAACCAGGCATCGGGTATCGTTACTGCCCCTATCAACAAGAAGGCGCTCTATTCTGCAGGCTTCAATCACCCTGGGCATACGGAGTTTCTTGCTGAACTTGCTGAACGACATACCGGTTCGACGGTAATGCCAGTCATGATGCTGGCTGGACCAGAGTTGAAAACTGTTCCCGTGACGATCCATATTGCACTAGAAGCTGTTCCGGGTGCGGTCACTCAGGAGCTCATCGAAGATACCGCGCGAATAACAGCGCATGATCTCAGAACACATTTCGGCATCGAAAGTCCGAAGCTCGCCATTGCCGGCTTAAATCCGCACGCGGGCGAAGAAGGCGCAATGGGCATGCAGGATATCGAAATCATTGCGCCTGCTGTGGCCACGCTTCAAAAGGAAGGAATTGACGCTATCGGCCCTTTACCCGCAGATACGATGTTTCATGCCGCAGCGCGCAAACGTTATGATGTCGCCCTGTGCATGTACCACGACCAGGCCTTGGTGCCTGCGAAAACGCTTGGGTTCGACGATGCGGTTAACGTCACTCTGGGACTACCGTTTGTCCGCACCTCTCCTGATCACGGCACCGCATATGATATTGCCGGCACCGGGAAAGCAGATATTTCAAGTTTTGTTGCTGCATTAAAAATGGCGGTGGAGATGACAGCAAGGCCTGGTGTTCTAAACGATGGATGAGTTGCCTCCCCTTCGTGACGTTATTGATACATATGGCCTAGCGGCGAAAAAGGCATTGGGGCAAAACTTTCTGCTGGACCTTAACCTCACGTCACGGATCGCCAGATCTGCCGGCGATTTGTCAGACAAAACCATTGTTGAAATCGGGCCGGGACCGGGAGGGCTGACTCGAGCTCTGCTATTCAACGGCGCACAAAAAGTGATCGCAATCGAACGCGATCCACGCTGTCTTCCGGCACTTGAGGAAATTTCCAGTCACTATCCTGGCAAACTCGATGTCATTGA
>JASJDO010000047.1 GCA_030065115.1 Rhizobiaceae bacterium
CAGAATAAGGAATCATGCCACCATGCAGCGCCATGCCATTCATCGCTGCTGCCATACCGTGTTCGCGAATGCCATAATGAACAAAGCGACCACCGTAATTGGATGCATCCAGAATTTCCGTCTGGCTGGTCTTGGTATTGTTGGATCCGGTTAGGTCCGCAGAACCGCCCACGGTTTCCGGAACCACCTCGTTGATGATTTCCAGGACGGCCTGTGAAGATTGACGGGTCGCCATTTTTGGCTTGTCTTTGGCGAGCTGCTTTTTAAGTTTATTGATTGCTGCGCCAAGGTCTGTAGGCAGGTCTCCGCGCATGCGGCGCTCGAACTCACCTTTAAGTTCTGAATCGAGGTCGCTGTAACGTTTTTCCCACGCCTTATGCTCTTTGCAACAGTTGAGGCCAGCAACGCGCCAGGCGTCCAATACGTCTTCCGGCACTTTGAAGGGTTCATGCTCCCAGCCAAGTGCTTTACGTGTTAGTGCGATCTCTTCATCTCCAAGTGGAGCGCCATGTGCTTTGGAAGTTCCGGCGCGATTGGGAGAGCCAAAACCGATGGTCGTCTTGCACGAAATCATGGTCGGTCGATCGCTCGCCTGTGCTTTCTCGATTGCCTCAGCAATCTCTTCATGATTATGGCCGTCAATATGAATTGTTTTCCAGCCGGACGCCTTGAAGCGTGCAATCTGATCGGTGGAGTCGGTCAATGAAACCGGTCCGTCAATCGAAATTGAATTATTGTCCCAGAAGACAATCAATTTGTTCAGTTTCAAATGACCGGCGAGGGTGATTGCCTCCTGGCTGATGCCCTCCATCAAACAACCGTCACCTGCCAGACAATATGTGTAGTGGTTGCAAAGATCATCACCGAATTCGGCATTCATTTTGCGTTCGGCAAGCGCCATGCCTACTGCGTTGGCAATACCCTGACCCAAGGGTCCGGTTGTGGTTTCTATGCCAGCAGCATGGCCATATTCCGGATGCCCTGCGGTATTCGAGCCAAGTTGACGGAAATTCCTGATCTGTTCGATATCCATGTCTTCATAGCCAAGAAGGTAGAGGAGAGAATAAAGCAACATGGAACCGTGGCCGGCAGACAGCACAAATCGGTCGCGGTCGGGCCAGTGTGGATGCTTAGCGTCGAAATTCATGTATTTGGAAAACAGGACAGTCACAATGTCGGCTGCGCCCATCGGAAGGCCGGGGTGACCCGAATTTGCCGCCTGAACGGCATCAATCGAAAGAAAACGAATGGCATTCGCCATATCATTGAGAGAGTTCTTGCTGGACATGATTACTCGCTGGGTAGGGATGCCGTTGTCAGACTGTATTTTGCCGCCAAAACAGCGTTCGTTTTATGTGGCGAACTCATATTCAGATGGGCGGTGAGAGTCAATGGAGCCAGTTGTCAATTCCCCGCTAATCAGGATGGGGTTTGTAACCATTCGTTTGGGGGAAAATAAATCGGGATATTGACTGTCTCTTAAAGCGAGTTGATAACTTGCAGCACTTAAATCTTTGTAAGTCAGTTGATTCGAGCGTTTTGACGGGGCTTGAGAAAAATCTTGTATCGATTGGCGTGTCTATCACTGAATGAGTTTGAGTACGGCAATGCCTGAAAGTAATCCACTTGCCCCTGCAATTGAACGACTCAATAAGGCCGTTCAAAATCTCGACAAAGCTGTTGAACTGCGTTTGGAACGCGAATCTGCCCTTGGCGATGCAGAAGCGGAGGTTCAGCGAATGGGTGCAGACCGTACGCGCTTGGCTGAGTCGCTTGACCAGGCGCATGAGCGTTCGCAACAATTGGAGCATGTCAACAAAGAGGTGTCTCGCCGCCTTGTTGATGCCATGGAAGCGATCAAGAACGTGATCGAACGTCAAAAACAATAGTCGGAAAATACGCGTGCCCTCAATCAATGTTACCATAAATGGCAAAAACTACCGCATGGCTTGTGATGATGGCCAAGAAGAACATCTTGAAATGCTGGCTTCTGAATTCGATGGCTATGTGAATAATCTGAAAGGGTCTTTTGGTGACATTGGTGATCAGCGACTTACGGTGATGGCCGGTGTCATGGTGACCGACGAGTTGCTTGAACTCAAAAACCAGGTCGCATCCTTGGAAAAGAAGGTTGAAACGCTTAAGGAGAGCGGCGCGCTACAGTCTCGCGAGAAACAGGCTGGTGACGATGAGCTGGCCAAATCCATCGATGGCATTGCGAAAATGATTGAAAGCCTCAACAAGAAGTTGGGCGGTTAGTCTTAAAGTCTGGCAAAATCGCGGAATTCACTCTATATGTTCATCAGCGTTCCTGCCTGGTGTGACAGACGCACAATTCCTGGGGCCTTACCGATCTTTAAGGGAACTGTCCCTGACCTCGCTCGTGGGCTTGGTCATCACGGTGCCCACCTACTTTGTAGGTTCCCGGGATCGTAAAAACGATCATCTGCCAGGTGGTGCGCGGCGATTTGGGGAAGAGATGCAAAAACAAGAAGAAAAAGCGGCTTTGCGCAAGGACGCACTGGCACGCCGTGACGCACTGGCGATTGATCGTCGTATCGAGATGAGCCTTGTTGCTGCCGATCATGGTGTTGAAAACATAGAGTTCGACCCCGGAACGATCATTTCCGGCTTTTTCCCAATTCGATCTGAAATTGATCCACGGCCGCTCATGGACCAATTGCGCCAGCGTGGTGCGCGGCTATGCTTGCCGGTAGTGATGGACAAAACCACGATCGTATTCCGCGAGCTTGTCCGAACAGCGGAATTGGTGGATACCGGCTTTGGGACGCGGGGGCCTGGTCCGAAAGCGGAAATAACCGATCCACAAATGCTCATCATGCCTCTCTCTGTTTTTGATCATCACGGAGGCCGAATTGGCTATGGCGCAGGCCATTATGATCGTGCAATTGCAAAAATTATTGACAAGGGAATCGTCCCGACCTTGATTGGTATGGCATTTGACTGCCAGCATCATGAAAGGGTCCCGGTGGAACCTCACGATCAACCCCTGAATGCCATGCTGACAGAAAGCGGATATCGCGAGGCACAATCATGAGACTTCTGTTTCTTGGCGATATGGTTGGCCGTTCAGGGCGGCAGGCAGTATACGACAAACTGCCTGAATTGATCGAAAGCCAAAGCGCTGATTTCGTGATCGTGAATGGCGAAAATGCAGCTGGCGGTTTTGGCATCAATGAAGAGATTTTCCAAAAAACCCTCGATGCGGGTGCTGATGTTGTTACTACCGGAAACCATGTTTGGGACCAACGCGAAGCGCTTGGTGTGGCAGATCGGGAAGACCGGTTCCTAAGGCCGGCAAACTATCCCAGCGGAACACCTGGGCGTGGCGCGTATATTTATGAAGCACGCAACGGCATGCGGGTGATGGTCATGAATATCATGGGGCAGGTATTCATGCATCCTGAACTTTTTGATCCGTTTGCATGTATTGAAGAAAAGCTCGACGGGGTAGAGCTCGGTCAGGCTGCGGATGCGATTTTTATTGACTTTCATGCTGAAGCGACTTCAGAGAAGCAGTGTTTTGCACACTATGTGGATGGGCGGGTTTCAGCGGTAATTGGAACCCATACGCATGTGCCAACAGCGGATTATCAGATCCTAAATGGTGGTACCGCATATATGAGTGATGCAGGGATGTGCGGTGACTATGATTCATCTCTTGGCATGGACAAGGAAGAGCCGATAAACCGATTTGTCACCAAGGTTCCAAGAGGTCGGTTTGAACCTGCGATGGGAGAAGCGACCATTTGTGGTGTGGGTGTTGAAATCGACAGTAACACCGGTTTGGCGTCCTCAATAAAGCCTTTGCGTTTGGGTCCGCGCCTGGAAAACATTTTTCCCTGGGATTGAATGTATTCAACATGTTACGTGAGAAATTGTAATACTTGTAAGGTGCGAATTTTCTTGTTTACATGATTTTTCTGGTTTTCTGTTATGGGGTGTATCATACCCTTGGTTCAGCAACCGAGGAAAAGATTCATGGGATACAATCCAAACATTCGTCTTAATCCAGATCAATTGCAACTTATTGAAGACGCCTTGCGGGCAGAGATCGGGCGTCTGGCAAAACCGGCTCAGACGAATTGGAATGAGGTTTCGCCCAAGCATGAGGCTGCCCGCGAGTTGCGAGAATTGTTGGGACACATTCATAACCAAAAGGCCTGGTTTCAACCGGAAGAAAACGTTCCGCTGGGTTAGACCTTAAGTTGATTCTCTGACAGCCAGTTTAAGCAATACGGAAGCCTGCTCGGAAATCTGTTCAATGACCGTAATTTGCTCTGTTGTGATACCGTCACGCGGCTCAAAATCATAAACACATACGGTGCCCACTTTCTCACCCATAAACCAAATCGGATAGCCGGCGTAAAACCTGATGTGTGGCGGGTCCGTGACAAAAGGGTTATCTTTGAAAAACGGGTCCTTGCTGGTGTCTTTTATGACCAGGGGAAGATCATCAACGGAAATTGTATGGGCGCAAAATGATGTTCTTGTCGGCGCTTCCACCAGATCAAACCCAATGCTTGATTTGAACCACTGCGTTTGTTCTCCCAAAAGGGTAACCTGTGAAACCGGAGCGTTGAAAACAGAGCCGGCAATTTGTGCAAGATGGTCAAACCGTTTGTCACGTTGCGCCATGGCAAAACCGGTTTTGTGAGTGGCGAGCAACCGTTCCTGGTTGGCGAGCACTTCTTCGATAGTCGTATCTCTGGTTGCAGTTTTCTCTGTCACGGTCACACCTCGATTTAACAATTCGCATCTCTAGAATTGAAAACGGGCACACCATGCATTTAATTCATTCGGTTACCTCAAACGATGTGTAAATTGTGTGTTATGTTTAAGTGATAGTTACTCAGACAAGATGTTCCACTTGTGCCGGATCTGCTTCTCAACTGCGGCATCAATGTAACTTGGCTTGTGGTTTTCGAGGATGTTCATTGCCTTTTGTTTGGCGGTTTCCCACGCATCCGGTGAGCCGCTTTCATTCCACACCGCAGGTGAATCGCGATTGGCGAGTTCCGGATAATAATAATCCCGCTCCATGGCGCTCATGGTGTGGGTTCCGCCGAGAAAATGCCCTTCGCCGGTCACGGCTTCCTTGATTGCCTCGAAACCAAGCGTTTCTTCATTCACTTCCACACCGCGTATGGTGCGATGGATGTGAGACAGCATTTCATTGTCGAGCACAAACGCTTCGAACGATGCACCCAGCAGGGATCCCATCATGCCGGCACTTTCGTAAATCATGTTCGAACCCGCCAACCCGCAGGCGAGCGCAGAAATCGCTTTCTCGGCACCCATTTGTGCGTCAACCGCTTTGGCATCTGCCATGGAGGATGCAACGCCCGTTGGTAATCCCAAGTAATTGCCGATCTGTGCCGCTGCGGCATTCATGACAGAAATTTCTCCGCCAGCTCCGCAGAAAGCGCCTGTGCGAAGATCAATCACAAACGGCCAGTTGGAAAAAATCACCGGATAACCCGGTGCGAACAAATTGACGAGAATGAGTCCTGCGAGCGTTTCCGCTGTGGTTTGTGCCAACATTCCGGCCAGCGGGGCAGGGGCGGTTGCGCCGGACTGCGCCGCGATGATTTCATTGATCGGCATGTTGTGTTCGATGCAAGCCAGCATCACACTGACCGCGTCCTCACCATATCGTAGCGGAGAAATTACTGGCGAAATATGAGCCTTGCAGAACGGAGCCTCCGCAAACTTGCCCTCGCCGCCCGCAACCATGTCGAACATCTCGACAATTGGGTGCACGTGTTCACCAATGAAAAAGCTGGTTCCAACCGGCTTTTCGGTATGTTTCATCAGCGCAAAGGCCGTGTTCATGTCGAGGTCAAAATTGTCGGGAATGTCGGTTGCAACACAACATCTGACGAACCAGTTGATGTTTTCAAGTTTGTCAATCAGCCGCGTAAAGTCATGCAAATCAGCAAGTGTGGATGAGCGATAAAGGCCTGTTTCCATATCGAGTGTCTGAACAGCAGCACCACCTGTCCCATAATAAACCCTGTCCCCGCCTACTTCGATGGTGTGGTCTGGGTTGCGGCCGTGAAACGTGAATTTCTTGCAGGCACCAGCCACGATGTCCTCAACGAACGGTCGTGGAAAAGACAGTCTGCCGAGTTCATTGACATGGCAACCTTGTTTGATTGCTTTCTCCATCACAACATCGGGGACTTCCGCGAAGCCGATCTCTTCCAGGATTCGATAAGCGGTATCGAGGATGTCGGTGATCTCTTTTTCCGTAAGCGGTTTGTACTGTCCGCCGATCTGACCGGGGACAGCGGGTTTGTGGAGTTTAACCTCCGCCTGACGTGCCGCAATGCGCCCCTTTCGTCCGCCGGATTTTCTCCCCTCTCGTGGGCTTGTTTTTGATGATGTCTCGTTTTGCATGTGCGCAGATTACGTGGGCTTGCCGGGAGCACAAGCAGATTATTGAGCTTAAGTTTTTTCGAATAAGTGATTGAGAAATAACAATTGGTTTGGCGTGCGGATTTGTTCACTCGAGATTTGTTTGTCTTTCGTGTCGCCTCCGGCTCCACGCCCGCTCACGCAGTGGCGCAAATGCTCTGGTCGCATTTGCTTCTGCTGCCACGGAGGGATGCTGAATCAGACATGAGTATTTGTTCACTCGCGTTGATAAACGCAGTGTCATGATTGAGCTGATTCCGCTCCGTGCCAGAACAAGCCTTGCGCGGTAGCGCGGCGCAGTTCGTGAGCGGACGTCGGTGGGGATGCGCCGACGGAAAAGTAATTAAGTGCACAAACTGTGAGGGCTGATTACCAGTCTAACCCGTATATGTGTGCCGGGCCTTCAGCCCTCACGCGGAGATTTGATGTTACCGGTCAGGCTTCATTCAACACACTGCCAGCCGATACCTCTTAGCTCTCATTTCTTTGGCGAACAATTAAGAAAAATTGCTTCGCGCTCCGATCATCAAAACACGAGCGTGTTTCATGCTACCGGAGAGAAAAGGAACCGTAAGCCGCCCACTGGTTTCCCGCTTTAGCAAAGCAATCTTCCGATTGTTTGCCTTAAATGAGCCTTTCGCTCACAAGCGTTCTCCTATGGCCACCGCCGCTCCGCTGCTTGTGAAGCACCAAGCCGCTGGCGTACGTCCGGTGGTTGCGCGTTTCACAAGTCCAAGAAGTGTGCATCAGGAATTTGGGGTGGGGAAAATTTCTACGATACACCCCCACTCACGTCATTCCTGTGCTTGTCACAGGAATCCATACCTGTAAGCTTAGCGCATGAAACGTGTGGGTTACGTTTACATCCTTGCTTCCAGAAAAAACGGCACGCTTTATGTGGGTGTGACGAGCGATCTTGCGCGACGCATAGAAGAACATCGCGCGGGCGAAGGTTCTGAATTCACTGCCAAATATGGAGTAACTCGACTGGTGTGGTTTGAGGAACATGACAGCATTCTCTATGCCATTCAGCGGGAGAAAACGATCAAGAAATGGCCGCGCCAATGGAAGATCAACGCAATTGAGGAAGCCAATCCGGATTGGAACAATATTCGCTGGCATTTGCTTTGATTTTTCATCATAGTTTTCCTCATTCTCGCGAAGCTATCCCCGCAAGACAGTGTCGGTCCGTAGTGCCGTCATCCCGGCCTCCATTGAGGGGCCATTCCTGAAACATCGAAATACTTTGGATAGTGCTGAACTTGGTGTCACACCTTCAGGAGTGGATTCCTGTGACAAGCACAGGAATGACGGAGTGTACTACTTGCATCGCTTCCCTTCACCAGCTCCGCTGCTTGCGAAGCACTAAGCCGCTGGCGTACGTATGGTGGTTGTGCGTTTCACAAGTTCAAGAAGTGTGCATTAGGAATTTGAAGTGGGGAAAAGATTTTTTGGTGAATGACTGTTGTGATCCCATTTCTACCATGAGAAATCGTCTAGGAATGCAACCAGTCTAACCCGATGCATACTTTTAAAGTGTGTATTCGAATGGCGGCTTCCTACACGAGGCAATACCCAATAGCTTAAATATCTTCCGCAATTTTTTGAACATGTATGCTGGCGCAATCCACAATAGGAAATGGCGTGTTTTCCGCAAAGAAGATCGCATTCAGATCAGTGCCCCCCAGTAGGATGGCTTCTGCACCGCTTGACACGAGGGCTTCGCCCGCTTCGATGAAGATGTCTCTCAGTTCAGTGTTCGGTTGGCCCGATTGGGCAAGGGTGATGTAGGCCTCATGAACTCTATGCAAGTTGTTTCCTTGAGGTGCCAGAACTTCGACCGGAGCGAGTTTTCCATACATTCCAGAACTCATGACGGTCTCGGTTCCAAGAATCCCGACCCGTTTCAGGCCTTGGCTCCCAAGCCATTCAGCAAGTATCTTCGTCAGATCAACGACAGGTAGAGGTGACATTTGTGTGAACTCGTCAATACAGAAATGACCCGCTAACGAAGTCACTACTACGTTTCCGGCACCAGCAGAAGCCAGTCTATTCGTTAGGTTCATGTAGATAGAACACTGAGTCAGCTTTTCGTCTCTGGCTAGGTTACCTAGAAGGGTCGGTGTATCGGCGTGGACTATCGTGAGGTCCAGATCACGCTCACGCTCTGCTGCCAGCTTGATCAGCCGCCGATAGTAAAAGTCTGTCGCCGCAGGACCTATTCCACCGATTAATCCAATATGCATTTCATTCTCCGATTTTGGGTCAAAACAGCTTAGCAGAAGGCGTAATTAGCTTGAACCACATCATCACAAAAGCGGACGTTCCCATAACTCCCACGTGCCTCTGCACAAAAGCATCTATTTTCGATCAGCCGGACCAATCAATGTCTCGAAAGTCAGTATAGCTGTCGTTCTCGTTTGCCCACGCTGCTTATCAAACACCACCAAGCCTCCTTTTCACCAAATCTCGATTCCGAAATGCCCAGTCCAGCAACAGTTTCTCGGTGCAAGGCGTGAGCGTGAGGGTTTTACGGTCCCAATGGTTTGACAGAGAATTCGAGAATTGAGCTTCGGTGTTGTGCTCGGTCTCAAGTGACTCTGCAATTGCATCCCACATGGCCTCAAAGAAAATCTGCTTCTGAAAATCGCTCATCTGTTGATTGAACTCAAAGATCAGGTCTTCGTATTCGTCCTGATTGCTGTTTGCTTTGGCGGTGTCGATCAGGCTTTGTTCGATATTGATGAAGTGCAAGGTTAGCCGCGTGTGAACGTCACCAGATTTGCTGATTTCATCCAAAACCTTGAACCTTCTGGGAACAGAAAAATCACTCGGGCCGACAATGATTGCTTCTTGCCCCTGATACCTGAAGCGATGAACCTTCGTCAGCAAGTCTTGATCAAGGACACTTCTTGAAGCTGCGATTAAGCGCTTTTCGGCTGTGTTTCCCTCCACTGGTTTGTAATGCAGAACACCGATGCTGAAAGGCGGCACATCAAACTTCGCACATTGCAGATCACCCACACTCAGTTCGCGCAAAAATATCCGGCTTGGTTTGGAAGGTTTGCGGATCAGCGTACAGCCGTCATTGGCCAAGACTGTATTGGTGTAGGTTAACGGCTTCAGAATGGCCGCTGTAACAAAGACTGCGATCAGCTTCAGGCGAAAAGCCATTTTAATTTGCCCTTACAAAAAGCAAAAAACTGAAACCGTTTTTGCAAAACTGACAAACTTTTCAATTGCGGTTTCTGGCCCGTGAGATTTGGTGGCGGATGACAAGTTTATGCTTGTCAGGTTCTGCCTTACGCGAATAGTCTTAATTCAGACTATTCGAATGATTGATTGAGGAAAGATGGCTAAGGCCGCAGAAGCCAAATTGTCGTTTCGGGCCATAGAGGTTTTTGCCTGTGTGGTTGAAGAGCAGGGCGTGACGCCTGCTGCCAAACGGTTGGGAGCGAGCCCTTCTGCTGTGTCTCTACAACTCTCCAATCTGGAAAATGTGCTTGGCGTGAAGCTGATCGAGCGTTCCGCGCAACGGTTTGCTCTGACTTCCGCTGGTGAATTGTTTCACCCCCGCGCGTTGCGGATCCTCGATGAGATTTCTTCGGCAAGTGCCGCCCTTTCAAAATCTACCGTGTCGCCACGCATGACCTTGAAGATTGCGGTGATTGAAGATTTTGACTCCATGGTCATTTCGCCCTGGTTGATGGCGATCCGAAGCCAGTACCCGAACATCCGGTTCAACATGCGCAGTGGCCCGAGCCATGAAAGCCATGATGCACTAAGTACTAGATCAGCGGACATCATCGTTGCGGTTGAAGCAATGGAGAGTGCCGACTGGGTTGAGGAACATTCGCTTTTGAACGACCCTTACATTCTGGTTAAATCCGACAAGGCCAAACGTGCGACTTCGCTGGAAGACCTGAGCAAATTGCCCTTCATCCGCTATTCCCGTGAGCAACTGATGGGACGGCAAGTGGAAGCGCATCTGCGGCGCAACAAGTTTATTCCGACGCGAGAGAACGAGTTTTCAAGCAATCAAATGGTTTTCGCAATGGTCGAAGCGCAGGGTGGGTGGACGATTACCTCCATGGCTGCATTTGCGTCCGCATATACATCGGGCGGCACACTTCAAGCGGCAGAACTGCCGTTTCCGGCGTTCAACCGACGGATTGCACTTTATGCAAGAAAAGATGCATTGGGTGAATTGCCAACCGAATTTGCCGAGCTTTTGAGGCGCACGCTGGAAACGGATTTTCTTGATCCCGTTCGCGCTCCGTTAAGCTATATTCCGCAAGCTGAGAGCTTCGAGATTTTGCGATAATTGGTTCTGTTTTTTCGAATAAATCATTCTTATTTTCTGCAAATTTATCTTCACCTTGACCCTTTCCGTTTGATTGGACCAATCTCCCTGCGAACGACATGGAGAGCATGATGAAAACGCATACAGATGTGGTGGTGATTGGCGGTGGTATCGGAGGGTGTTCGGCGCTCTACCATCTTACACAGGAAGGCATTACGGATTGTGTGCTTGTGGAGCGGGATGAACTGACCTCCGGCACAACCTGGCATTCAGCGGCTCAAGTTACAAATTTCGGGCCCAACCAAACCATGGTTGGTCTGAAAACGCACTCTATCAATTTGTACAAGGAACTGGCTGAAGATCCGGATTATCCGATCAACTATCACCATGCGACGGGCGGTTTGCGGCTAGCAACGGAACAATGGCATCTCGACGGGTATCATCACTTTGTTTCGATGGCGAAGGGCATGGGTGTTGAGTTCGAAGTGCTTGATCCGGAAGAGTGCCAGAGACGTCATCCGATCATGTCAAAGGACGGTCTTTTGGGTGCTTTGTGGGATCCTTTGGATGGAGATATCGATCCAGCCCAATTGTGTCAGGCTCTTGCTCGTCGTGCGCGGAAAGCGGGGGCGGAAGTCTATCGTCACACCTCGGTTGTTGATCTCACGCAGAAGTCCGATCACACTTGGATTGTTCACACTGAAAAAGGCGATATCCACTGCGAGAAAATCGTCAACGCGGGTGGTTATCGCTGCAATGAAATTGGCAGGATGATGAGTGTTGAATTGCCGGTTGCCTCGATGGAACATCAATACATGCTGACCGATACGATCCCCGAGATTGAAGCACTTGGGGATGAGCATCGCTCGCCGCTTATCCGTTGTCCACAGGCAGACTTCTATCAGCGCGCTGAGAAGAAGGGGCTCCTGATCGGGTTTTACGAACAGGATTGCAAGACCTGGGGACTGGACGGCATCGATCCGAGTTTCACCAACGCTTTGTGCCCGGATGATCTGGACCGCGTGGTGGACGTCATGGCAGGTGCATTCCACCGCCTTCCTTGCCTGGAGACGGCGGGAATACATTCTGTGATCAATGGACCAATTACTTACACACCAGATGGGTTGCCGCTGGTTGGCAAGATACCCGGCAAGCGAAATGCGTATTGTATCACAGGCCTGCGGGCCGGTTTGGGAGAAGGGGGCGGCCATGGTTGGTTGCTCGCGCAGATCATCGCGCATGGGGAAGCGTGCTATGATACCTGGTGTCTCGACCCACGCCGGTTCACTGCATATGCAACGGAAGAGTACACGGCGCTTAAAGCCATTGAGGACTATCAGAATGAGTTCCGTTTCCACATGCCGCATGAACACCGACCTGCGGGCCGTCTTGCAAAGGTAACGCCGCTTTATTCAGTGTTGAAAAATGCGGGAGCCGAGTTTGCTCCGGTCAATGGCTGGGAGCGGTTGGATTACATCAAGCCTTCGCCCGAATTTGAAGAAGAGCATTCCTTCCATTTCAATAATACGTTTGAGCAAGTCGGGAATGAAGTTGCGCTGGTTCAGAACGGGGTTGGCTTGACGGAGGTGAATGGTTTCAACCGGTTCGAGATCACTGGCGAGGGCGCGCATGATTGGCTTGATACCATCATGTGTTCACGGGTTCCCCGAAAGCCGGGAAAGGTTGGCCTCACATATTTCCTGAATGACCATGGCAATGTGAAAGGCGAGGCGACGATTGCCAATCTTGAGGATGGGCGCATCTGGTATGGTTCGGCTGCAGCTTCCGAATATCACGACATGGATTGGCTGGTTGAACATCTGCCGGAAGATAGTGACATTCAGATCAAAAGCCTGACAAATGAGCATACAATTCTTGTTTTAGCCGGGCCAAAGGCCCGCGAAGTACTTTCAAAGGCAGCACCCCGCAGCGATGTTTCAGCAGAAGCGTTTCCATGGCTTTCTGTGCGCAAGATCATGATTGGACAGGTTGCAGTTATAGCCATGTCAGTCAGTTTTTCCGGGGAACTGGCCTATGAAATTCACGTTCCAAATGCGAACTTGATGCTGGTGCATGACCTGCTGATGGCGGCAGGCAAAGAGTTTGGTATTGGATATTTCGGTTTGCGGGCGGTTGAATCCATGCGGCTTGAAAAAGGGTATCTGCACTGGAAGTCAGATATCATTACCGAGTTCAATCCGTTTGAAACCGGGCTCGAACGTTTTATTAAAATGGATAAGGAATTTGTCGGCAAGAAAGCGCTCGAGAAGATGGTTGAAGATGGATCACGTCGTCAGCTGGTGACGCTTGAACTTGATAGCACAACAACACCGGCTCATTCTGGCGACAGTATCCTGAAAGACGGTAAGGTGGTAGGGACCGTCACATCCGCAGGGTGGGGGTATCGCATCGGTAAAAACCTTGCTTATGCATTTATTGATCCAGAAGCGATGGACGAACTGACCGTGCTCGTTTTGGGGCAGGAGATTTCATGCTCTGTGGTCGAAAAATGTCTTTACGATCCCGAAAATGCGTTGGTTCGATGATGGAAAATACTAGGAAAAACTATTGTATGGAATCAGATGTCTTCCCACATCTCATCATCTAAATACCATTCTTCCAATATGCCTACTCTCGCCTCCAGCAACTGACCCAATTCGGATAGTTGTGCTCCTTGGCCAAATTCGACATTGGGCGGCATGCGATTAGCCTTCATGTGCGGAATATAACTTCGCCAATTTTCTAACAGTGTGCCCAATGCTGCTCGCGGATGGGAATGTCCTTTTTCTGATACATAGTCAGTTGGGCAATCTCCCGAAAATGCCCACCAACCTACTTGACCGGGCAATCGTTGTGACTCCACTGCCCATATCGCGAAGTAGGGCGCGACTTCAAATGCTGGCCATTCCCCAACATTTGGTGTGTCTATTCCATGCCCTTGCAAGTAGGTTTCTACATTTTCGCGTTGTTGACCAACCCAAACGTTAATTTCACTATCATCCAAAATTGAAAATCCCTGTTAGATTGATGAAAGCTTGAAATAAAAATGTAAATTGGATGATAACAAGAGGATGCGAGAAAACAGATTTTCCATTTTTTGTTATAATTGATTGGCCATGAAATCTCGCGGTACAAGCCCCGAATACATCCATTGGACCAGAGTATATATGCTGTAAACCGGTAGTCCGGTTTCTCGCGCGATATCGTGTGCATAAGGCACCATATTCGTACATTCGAGGACGATTGCGCCGAGATTCGGGTTTGCGTTCTGGAGAGCAATTGCAGCTTCGATATTGTCTTCTTTGGCTAAGCTCACATTGAGATTAGGCTCGTCATTCAGTATGGCACGGGTAAATTCCTGTCCGTTTTCGGTCGTTCCGATGGGAGTATCCACAGGTACGTTGGCGCATTTCAAGTGCTCAATGCTGAGGGAAGTGGCGGAAATTGTCAGAACGCCAGTGCGTTTTCCTGCCGGCAACATTCGATTGACCATTTCGACTTGCATCAATGAGGAAGTCATTACGGGAACATCAAGCGCCTCGGACAGTTCTTTTTGAAAAAGTGCAAGAAACCCACAACTTGTTGTAATTGCAGATGCATTTTCATCAATGAGCACTCTGCCAGCGTTGATGAAATCATTTAGAAGGCCATCGGCTCTATTGCGCACAACCTGGTGAGGAGAGGCGTTTTCTACGGTTTTGAAGTGTACCGGAATTGGCCATGTTTCTTTGTTCCCGACATCACCGACTATTCTTGGAAACCGAGATTGAAGCATCAGGATGCCAATAAAAGGGGTTTTGTTGAGGGTTTTCATGTATTAATACAAAAAAATGGAGAATCTTTTCATTATCTTAACTCTTAGGCTAGAGTATGTGCAACGGTTCGCTGGGGCAGGACAACTATGGGAGTAACATCGAACATGAAAAAACTAGCAACATTGCTGTCAGGCAGCGCAATGGCGCTTGCAATGACAGCTTCTGCGTATGCGGAAAAATGGGATATGCCCATGGCGTATTCTGCTTCCAATTTCCATTCCCAGAACGGGGCTGAGTTTGCAAAATGTGTAACTGATAAAACAGGCGGCGATCTGGAGATCGTTACCCATCCGGGTGGATCTTTGTTCAAAGGCGGTGAGATCAAGCGTGCCGTACAAACAGGTCAAGCTCCAATTGGTGAACGTCTGCTCTCGGCGCACGCTAATGAAAACCCTGTTTTTGGTGTCGATTCCGTCCCGTTCCTTGCAACATCGTTCGATGCATCTGTGAAATTGTATGAAACCGCAAAAGGCGAACTTGAAAAAGCGCTTGATGAGCAAAACCTCAAGTTGCTTTATTCCGTTCCATGGCCTCCGCAAGGCTTGTACTTCAAAAAGGAAGTCAATTCTGTCGCTGATATGAAGGGCTTGAAGTTCCGTGCGTACAACGCTTCAACTTCCCGTCTTGCAGAACTCGCAGGCATGCAACCAACTCAGATCGAAGCTGCTGAAGTTCAGCAAGCGTTTTCTACGAATGCTGTTGAATCCATGGTTTCTTCCGGCGCAACCGGCTTTGATCGCAAGGTTTTCGATGCCGGTGTGACGCATTACTATGAAGTGGATGCCTGGCTGCCAAGAAACACTGTAATGGTCAACAAGGACGCCTATGCAGGACTGCCTGATGATCAGAAAGCTGCTTTGACTTCTTGTGCGGCAGAAGCAGAAGCAAAAGGTCTTCAAGCTTCAAAGGATTATACTCAGTTCACCTACGACGGTCTTCGCGAAGGCGGTATGACTGTTGAGCCTGCTTCAGATGGGCTGAAGGGTGAATTGGAAGCAATTGGCGCTACCATGACGTCTGAGTGGCTTGATGCTGCTGGCGAGACCGGCAAGGCGATTGTGGACTCGTTCAAAGGCGAATAACGCCCTTTTACACTTCATTCTTAAGGATGGCGATTGACATGCAATCGCCATCCTTTACATTTTTTTGGCGGGTGCACTAAGGGATGTTCATGGGGAAATCAGTCAGAAAAATTCTTGACGGCATGTATCTGGCCGGTGGCGTAGCGGCTGCACTTTGTTTGATTGCAATTGTTTGTCTGATCGTTCTTCAAATTGCTTCCCGAAATTTTGGTTTTGCCTTTCGTGGTGGTCCTGACTATGCAGGCTACGCAATGGCTGCTGCCAGTTTCCTTGGCTTTGCCTATGCGTTGAATCATGGCGCGCATATCCGGGTTTCATTGCTTGTTTCAGCGTTGGGGCGGTATCGCTTCTGGGGTGAACTTTGGTGCTATGGCGTGGGTACAGCGATCACTTCTATCTTTGCCTGGTATGCTTGCAATTTCACCTATGAAAGTTACCGGTTCAAGGATATCTCATCAGGATTGGATGCGACACCTCTTTGGATACCGCAGCTCAGTATGGCAATCGGCTCCATACTGCTTGCGATCTGTTTTTGGGATAATCTGATCACTCTAATCATGAAACGTGAACCCAATGTTCTTGAAGGTTCCGTGGATGAACCTGGTGAGGAAGCGTAAGACACATGGATCAGCTACTCGCAATTGTTGTCTTCCTAAGCGTATTGTTCCTTCTTCTTGGAAGTGGTGTATGGGTGGGCTTATCCCTGATGGGTGTTGCCTATATCGGGATCGAATTTATTGCTGGGCGTGCGGCGGGTGGCGCCATGATCAACACGATCTGGGGCGCTTCATCTTCCTGGACTCTGACCGCCTTGCCGCTTTTTGTGTGGATGGGGGAAATCCTTTTCAGAACCAGATTGTCTGAAGACATGTTCAAAGGGTTGTCGCCGTGGATGGCACGAATGCCGGGCGGGCTGGTTCATACGAACATTGTTGGATGCACGGTGTTTGCGGCAGTTTCTGGTTCTTCCGCTGCGACACTAACAACGGTTGGGCGCATGTCCATTCCGGAACTGCGCAGGCGGGAATATCCGGAACATATGGTGATAGGTACGCTGGCTGGCGCTGCAACGCTGGGCCTCATGATTCCGCCGTCACTCACGCTTATTGTTTATGGGGTGAGTATTAACGAATCGATCCGCGAGTTGTTTATTGCCGGTGTTATACCAGGTCTTGTGCTGGCAAGCATGTTCATGGCCTATGTGGCGATCTACGCTCTGGTGTCGCCAAACTACAAGCCCATCAAAGAACCGCCGATGAGTATCGTCGAGAAGTTCAAAAACTCGGCTTATCTCATACCGGTGATTCTATTGGTCTTTGTTGTCATCGGATCGATGTATTACGGGATTGCTTCGGCGACTGAGGCCGCTGCGTTCGGTGTGATCGGCGCATTGGTGTTGGCCTTTTTCCAGGGCTCGCTGACTGTATCCTCGTTTTCTGAATCCCTTATGGGAGCGGTAAGAACCTCCGCCATGATTACGTTGATCTTGGCAGGGGCTGCATTCCTGTCGCTGGCTATGGGCTACACCGGTTTACCGCGAGCGCTTGCTGACTGGATCGCCACGATTGAACTTTCCAGGTTCGAACTTTTGATGGCCTTGCTGGTGTTCTACATCATTTTGGGGTGTTTTCTGGATGGCATCTCTGCGGTTGTGCTGACCATGGCAATTGTAGAGCCGATGATCCGGGAAGCGGGGATTGATGTGATCTGGTTCGGTATTTTTGTGACTGTCGTGATTGAAATGGCACAAATTACTCCGCCGATCGGGTTTAACCTGTTTGTCATGCAGGGTCTCACTAACCATCAAATGAACTACATTGCCAAAGCTGCTCTGCCGATGTTCGGTATCATGGTGTTGATGGTGTTTGTACTGATCGCTTTCCCGGAACTTGCAACCTGGTTGCCGGACAGCATTCGGCAAAGTGGCTGACAATGCACATAGCCCACCGGGTTTTGCACAGGATCGCAGATTATAGCCGTTGGGCGCTGATCGCGGGATTGCTGCTTGGTATTTTTATTCCTTCACTTGCAGAGTTTACCAAACCCTGGATTGGCCATTGGGTTGCCATTTTGCTTTTCCTGTCTGCTTTTCGCATTGAACCCAAGGAAGCGCTTGGTGGCAGAATTGCCTTGAGGCAGGTTTTTCTTTTCGTTGCAATTTTCCAGATCATCCTGCCAATCCTGATCGCAGTCTGCTTTTTGGGTCTTCAGTCCACGGGCCCGGTGGCTCTTGCACTGCTTATAGTGTTTGCATCAGCTCCGATTTCCGGCAGCCCGGGGCTCACGATGATAACCGGCAACGATCCCACACCCGCGCTGCGGTTTTTGATTTCGGCAACTGCGCTTCTACCCTTTACGGTGTTACTGCCCTTCTACATTATGCCAGGCATTGGAGATCTGAGTGAGATTTCATGGATCGCATTCAAGTTGTTTTTGTTGATTTTCGTTTCATCAGGTCTTGCATTCGCTACCCGTCAGATCTTCATGCGAGAGCCTTCTGCGGATGCAATCCGGTCTATAGACGGACTAACAGCGATTGCGATGGCGGTGTTGGTGATCGGATTGATGACCGGGTTCAGTGATGCGATGGAAAGCAATCCGTCTGGCATTGTGCTGACCTTGCTTCTGGTTTTCGCAGTCAATTTTGGCGTGCAGCTTCTGGTTTGGTTCACAACAGAATCGCTTGGTCTTGGCAATGCCCGCGCTGCATTCTCCATTTGTGCGGGAAACAAGAATGTTGCAATTTTTCTTGCAGCTCTTCCGGTTGCGGTAACAGACCCATTGCTGTTGTTCATCGCTTGTTACCAAATTCCCATGTACTTGACGCCAACTTTGCTTGGACGATTGTATCGGCCATAGAGTATCTGCCGGTCTTTCTGGGCAATTTGCTTTTTGTCTGGACGCAATTCGCGCTCTTTTCTATAAGCAGCCGAAACGAACTCTCAGAGACAGGAGTGCGCCGTGGCAGGCCATTCAAAATTCAAAAATATCATGCACCGCAAGGGTCGTCAGGATGCGGCTCGTTCGAAGCTGTTTTCTCGTCTGTCGAAGGAAATTACAGTCGCCGTAAAAATGGGTGGCGGTGTAGGCGATCCTGACATGAATCCACGTTTGCGGCTTGCGATCCAGAACGCCAAGGGGCAATCGATGCCCAAAGACAATATCCAGCGTGCGATCACAAAAGGTTCTGGTGGTGATGGCGAGGATTACGAGGAAATCCGCTACGAAGGCTATGGCCCAGGTGGTGTGGCTGTCATCGTCGAAGCGCTGACCGACAATCGCAATCGTTCGGCCTCCAATATACGTGCCTGTTTCACCAAGAATGGTGGCCAAATGGCGGAGACCGGCTCGGTCTCGTTCATGTTCGACAAGATGGGTGAGATCACCTACAGGCCTGACGCGGGTGACGAAGATGCCGTCATGGAGGCTGCCATTATGGCTGGTGCCGATGATGTGCAATCCGATGAGGATGGTCACGTCATCTATTGCGAGTTCGATTCATTTGGCGAAGTGACCAAAAATCTGGAAGAAGCGCTTGGCGAGGCAGAAAGTGTTAAATCTGTCTGGAAACCGCAGAACAATACGCCGGTGGATGAAGAAAAGGCTGCAACGCTTTTAAAGTTGATGGATGCGCTGGATGAAGATGATGATGTGCAAAACGTCTATTCAAATTTCGAGATTGATGATGAGGTAATGGCCAAGCTTTCCGCTTAGTGCGCCTCTGGCCTATCGCAATATCGCGTCAAGCAATGGCAGGCTGGTAACCGCAGCGATCAGGATCATCACAAACGCGATCCTGCGGTAGGTCTGCTCACTGGCTGCAGAGAAAAACCGGGATCCGATCCAGATGCCCAAAAGATAACCGGGCACACACAATAACGCCCGGTAAAACGCTTCCCAGGAATATATCTCGCTAAAAAGATATCCGACGATGATCAGCAAGTCCGTCAGAAACAGATACCAGATCATGTTCGCGCGAACTTCGATGGCCTTTGCGGCACTTGCAAGCCAATAGATCAGCACGGATGGGCCTGGAAGGGCTGCTGCTGCACCCATGAAACCCCCAAGGCCGCCAAAAGAAAACGATACCGGCTTGTTTCTCGGACCGCGATATTTCCAGCCTGACCACAGAATTGCAACGGCGATCAATATGCTGATCGAAATGAACCATCTAAGCGCAATCGGGTCCCCACTTTTCAACAGCCAAATACCGGCCGGAACAAGGGCCGCATAGCCAACAACCACGGGGATCAATTCACGCCAGTTCACGTTTTTACGGGCGCTCCATGCAAGCGGGATTGTAGGTGGTGCATCCAGAATTGAAATCATGGCCAATGCCATTTGAGGGCCGAAAAATGCAGCAGTGGAAGGGCCAATGATCATGCCCGAGCCGAAACCGGAAAACCCCCGTATGATGCCGGTAACAAAAACGATGCAAATCACGATCTGCATCGCTGTTTCGGTCAAATAGTCAAATATCATTATGGATCGAAGCCAATAGGAGGGGCGAATATCTATGTGAGAATTAGCATGCGACAGAAGCCTTATCAACAAAATGTTTCTGTTTTGTTCACTTTTTCCGTGCATGAAAAAGCAGACCGTTTTAAGGTAGAGCAATGCAAAATACGATTCGCATCATCGGGATTGATCCGGGCCTCCAGCGCATGGGCTGGGGGATTGTGGATAGTCTTGGCAGTTCCCTCGCATTTGTAGCGGCAGGTACCATTCGCACGAATCCAAAAGCCCAATTGGCTTCCAGATTGTGTGAATTGCATGACGGCCTTTCTGAGGTTCTTCACAAATACATGCCGCTTGAAGCAGCCGTTGAGCAGACTTTTGTCAACAAGGATGCAAAAGCCACGCTGAAACTCGGACAGGCGCGGGGGATTGCTATGCTGGTTCCGGCACGGGCTGGATTGTCGGTGGCGGAATATGCGCCCAACCAGGTGAAGAAATCGGTGATTGGCGTGGGACATGGTGACAAAAACCAGATCAAGTTGATGGTAAACATGCTTTTGCCGAAAGCCAGCTACGATTCAGATGATGCAGCGGATGCGCTTGCGATTGCCATATGTCACGCGCATAGTCGGGGCGTATCTGATCTCAAAGTTGCCTCTTCGTTTTGATGTTGCCGAAACACACGCCCTATGATGGATCCAGTCACCCGTTTGGAATTGGATTGCGCCCGCTTGATCTTGCGAACTGGATTGAGGTGGATGAGCATCTGCCGCGATATCTCGCCGAAAAAAAGAGGCTGATGTCAGAAATCCCGGACCGGGTTTGGGCAGGAGATTTTTCAAGCGAAACCGCACAACAGGAAATGCTGGAACTATTGGTTGAGCATTTATTGGAACATCATCCTGATACC
>JASJDO010000048.1 GCA_030065115.1 Rhizobiaceae bacterium
GCGAGAAGTTGGATGTAAAAGAGAAGTTTCATTGCTATGCCCACACATTTTTTCACAGGCATAGGGTAGCGAGAATTCCTTAACAAAACTCTTGAGGGCTCTGGCCTGCTTTGGTTTACGTCATCCCGGCCACTCCAGTGAGCCGGGATCCATTGTGCCCAACGTCATCCAGTGTTTGAGACATAGTTTCCGTGTATCCCGAATCGCATCAGCGTCCGGGATGGAGCAAAAAGGCGGATCGCATCCCTCGGAGCGGAGTACGGCTTTTATTTACCGCGCCACATAAAGCGTTTGATCAACCTTGATGACATAAGGCTCTTCCAGCCCGTTCATTCTGGCCAACTCGCTCATCGTAAGCCCGTGCTTCTTGGCGATACCAAAGAGGGTATCCCCCTTCTTCACGGTCACGCTGACGCGGTCAGTGCCGGATGTAACTCCCGGCGCCACATCCGAGTTCTCGCGGATGATCGACAAAACAGACAGTTCACGAGGTGCAGAGCGTTCAGTTTCTACAATCTCAGCCTGCTCAACATCGGTAATCGGCTTGATGCTGCCAGTCAGGATTTCGTCTAGTGCGGGCTCATCATCGCTCGGACGCGCAGCGACTTGGCGTTGGGAGGAGGAGATCGCCACACTGCGCGTCTGAGCATCGCTCCATTCAGCCTGGCTGTTTGGAGAGCCCCCATTTTCAATGAAAATCGACGCAATAAGAGACCCGGCGCACAGAAACGCTGTCCCGCCAATCATTACCCTTGATAATATGCTTGTTATCGATTTTCTCATGCCTGAATGATCCCACATTCAGGTAAATGTGAGGTAAACGAGAAGTTAATTTCGAAGGAAAAATTCTAATCAGCTTGCGCGCGACAACCGAGCTGAATTCACGTTTCAAGCGGTTTTGCATAAAATTTATACAGACAAAGCGTTCATATTTGCCTATTTTTTATGCAAAACCAGCTGAAGATCCCCGAAACCATTTGAATGAGGCCAATTCTGGTGTGCTCCACATTGAGGAGTTTGAGAAAGCCAGCGAGTAACTGCCCATTCAATGACTTGGGGAGAATACTCATGAGTGGAGCAGATACTGCTTGGATTTTAACGTCGACGGCGCTGGTGCTGTTGATGACACTGCCTGGCTTGGGCTTGTTTTATGCAGGCCTCGTTCAGGCGAAGAATGCGCTTTCAGTATTGATGCATTGTATTGCGATTGCATGCCTTGCATCTGTTTTGTGGTTTGTGGTCGGATATTCAATCGCATTTTCCGGTGATGGCGCATGGCTTGGAAACTTCGACCGCCTGTTCCTGGCTGGCATCGATCGCGAAACCCTTTCAGGAACCTTGCCTGAATCACTGTTTGCAATGTTCCAGATGACCTTCGCAATCATCACCCCTGCCCTGATGGTTGGCGCGTTTGTCGAACGCATCAAGTTTGGTGCCGTGATGATGATTTCAGCGCTATGGCTTCTCATTGTATATGCACCGACCGTTCACTGGGTCTGGGGCGGCGGCTGGCTCGCTGAAATGGGCGTAATCGACTTCGCAGGCGGCATTGTGGTTCACGTAACCGCAGGTGTATCTGCGGCTGTGATCGCCATCATGCTCGGTTCTCGCAAAGGCTTCCCGGAGCGGGTATTGCCACCGCATGCACCGTGGATGGTCATGATCGGCGCATCTCTGCTGTGGGTCGGTTGGTTCGGCTTTAACGCAGGCTCTGCCGTTGCTGCGGACCAGAACGCAGGCATGGCGATGCTCGTGACCCACCTTTCAGCGGCTACTGCGTCACTGGTCTGGGTTGTGATTGAGAAAGTCAAGTTCGGCAAACCAAGCCTTGTTGGCCTTGTTACAGGCACGATTGCGGGTCTCGCAACCATTACACCGGCTTCGGGCAGCGTCGGACCACTGGGTGGCGTCATTCTTGGCCTTGCGGGCGGTTTCATCTGCTACTTCGCGGTTGATCTTGTGAAGCACAAAATGAACATCGACGATTCCCTAGACGTTCTGGCAGTTCACGGCGTGGGTGGTGCGACTGGCACGCTTCTGGTCGCTTTCCTTGCTGGCGTTGGTTCAGGCGGCACCGGGTTGGGTGAAGGTGTGACTGCCGGTTCTCAATTCGTGGTTCAGGCAACTGGCGTAATTGCGGTTGGCATCTGGTCAGTAGTGGCAACGGTTGTTATCGTGCTGGTGACGAAGGCTGTCGTTGGGCTGCGGGCATCAGAAGATGAAGAAACCGAAGGCCTCGATTTCGCTCACCATGGCGAAAGCGCTTACAAGCTCTAAAACAGCAGAAAAGGAGAAATTGACATGAAAATGATCATGGCAGTGATACAACCCTACAAGCTGGATACGGTGCGCGAGGCACTGGGAGCTATTGGCGTCGACGGCATGACCGTGTCCGAGGTAAAAGGCTATGGCCGTCAAAAAGGCCATACCGAGATTTATCGCGGCACCGAATATGCAATCAACTACGTGCCAAAGGTAAAAGTTGAGATCGCCGTAAAGGATGACATTGCCGAGAAAGCTGTCGAGGCCATCCAGGGCTCCGCGGGTCAGGGCAAAATCGGAGACGGCAAGATTTTCGTCTTTGACCTTGAAAACGCGTTGCGCATCCGAACCGGTGAAGCCGGCGACGAAGCCCTTTAATCGCTACAGCAAAACGTTTATCAAGGCCGGAGTTATCTCCGGCCTTTTTTATGTGAAAAACGGACTACATCATGAGCCAATCCCGACTGTTTATCGAAACCAATGAAGCAGAAGCCCGTTCATTGCAAAGTAGTTTCGAGTTCGCATTTGAGGATGACGGATTTGCAATATCGGCATTTGAAGATCTTGAAAATCCCGGCGACTGGACCGTATCGGTTTACACTTCAACGGATCAGGTTGAGGAACTATCAACCCGCATGACGGCACTTGCCGGGGACCTCGGGTTTGAAATTGAACTGCAACGCGAGGACTTGCCTGAAACAGATTGGGTCGCAGAGACACTGCGTGAACTTCATTGCGTTCGGGCCGGACGGTTTGTGATGCATGGCAGTCATGAAATGGATGCCCCTGCCCCCCACGAAATTGGCTTGCAGATTGATGCAGGACTCGCATTTGGCACTGGCCATCACGGAACAACTGCCGGATGTCTCGACATGTTGAGCGAAGTGTCAAAGCGTAAAACCTTCTATAATGCCCTTGATCTTGGTACAGGAAGTGGCGTGCTGGCAATCGCGGTTGCCAAGGCACACCAGGCACAGGTTCTGGCTACCGATATCGATCCGGTTGCAACCGAAACCGCACGGCAAAATGCAAAGATCAACGGAACCCAAGACTGTGTTGAATGCATCACAGCAAGCGGTTTCACGCATCGTCGATTTGGAGAACAGGCCCCGTTTGATTTGGTAATCGCCAACATTCTTGCAAAACCGCTTCAGTCAATGGCGCTGGAAATAGCTTTACATACAATGCCAGGTGGCACCATCATTCTGTCAGGACTGTTGCCGCATCAACAAAGGATGATTGTTGCTACGTTCAGGCAACACAACATCATGTTTGAAAAATCTTATATTCGAGACGGATGGTTGGTCTTGGTACTATCCAAGCCTTAGAGCTTGGCACTGGGCAAACTACCATTTGGTCAAAGCAGTTAAGCGGTAGCAGCCAGTGGGACAATGATCGGATAGTGTTCTTGTAGGATGTCCCAAGTCTCTTTGAAGTTCTTGACGGCATGCACTTTGTGCCCATTTTCCAAAAGCTTTTCAGCCAGAGGCAGATCATTGCCGCCCTCTTCCATACGATCGCCAAAGAAAACAATCTCAGAATCGGGATGAAGGCGCCTGATCTCAGAATAAACCCGCCCCTTGTTCCAGCCTTTCGGGGTAATATCGATTGAGATTTGCCCACCGAGCGCTACCTCATAGTCAGGGAAAACCCGTTCAATATTGTCAGCCATGAAAATGCGCTCACCAGCCAGTTTGTCGAAATCGACATAGCGTTTGCGTTCCAACCTGTCGGAATTTCGCCCGGCGACCGAAATGTTGAGCATCCCCGCTCTCTGTTCGACATGCCTGCCTGATCGCCAGAAAAACGGGCTTTGATCAACGAGACGCTGACAATATTCGATCAACTCGTCTGGAAAACTGTGGCTCATGGAATAGTGATTTTCTGAGCCTGAAAAAAACTCGTTACCCGAACACGCAAAAACACCGCTTGCAAGGTTGATCAGTTCGGCTGGCAATTGCTGTCTCAGCTTTGCCCGGTCACTACCGGAAACAACGTAACAGTTTCTGCTTGACCAATACGGCATCAGAAATCGAGCAAATTGCTTATCAACGGATTGCCCGGATTTGGTCAAAGTACCGTCGATATCAAAGATCATTACCTGGTTCATTCCAAAACCCTAGTAATGAGTTGCAAATAAAACGTTACGTTACGTAAAAACTATTCGCACCACTTTTCAGGGCAACAAAAAAGCGGCCCATGAGCCGCTTCTTTTGCATCTCCAAAAGTTGGAAAAGATCAAACGAAGTGATTGACCCGGCCACCTTTTTTAAGCTCGCTGCGGCTCACGCCCACACGAGTAAGTGTTGCATCATCAAGTGTTGCAAGATAGGCATGAACACTCAACTGAGCCTGTTTCTCACGAACACGCATTAGTCTTTCGAAGCCGTTGCCGATGTTACCAAGAATTGCCATTTTCGTTTCCTTTGCTGTCCGGTCACCCTATGCATCCGGTACACTGGCAATATGAGCTATGCGCTAATGTTTAGGTAGATGGGTAAACGCAAACGACCCTTGCAAGAATTGCATGGCTAAAGTCACAAAACATTAATATTTGAAATTCGGGACCAGCACATAATGTTTCAAAGCTTCAAAACCAGCGCAAACCGCGATGCAGGACCGGACAGGCTTGTAAGGCTGCGTGAGGAAATGAGAAAACGCGAAGCGACAGCCTTTCTAATACCGCATGCTGATGAACATCAGAATGAATATTTGCCGGAAAGAGCAGAACGCTTGGCCTGGCTTACCGGTTTCACTGGGTCTGCCGGTTTCGCTATCGCAACGCTCAAAACCTGCATCGTGTTCTTGGATGGGCGGTATACGCTTCAGGCGGCGGAACAAATTCACCCGGATGCTTTTTCCTCAGAAAGCCTGATTGATAATCCCCCATCGAAATGGATTGAGGAAAACACCGGGCCAGCGGATGTGATCGCGTATGACCCTTGGCTGATCACTCAGTCACAGATGGCAGCCTATGAAAAGGCGGTCGCCAAATCGGGCGCGAAGCTCCTGGCGACAGAAAATTTGATTGATTGTGTCTGGGAAAATCAACCTGAACCGCCATCGGGCACAGTTTCCCTGCACCCGGTTGAGCTTGCCGGAAAACCAGCAGAGGAAAAGCTGACAGAAATACAGGCGTCAATTGCCGCAAGTGGCGCGGACCTCACTGTATTGACAGACCCCGCTTCCCTTGCCTGGGCATTCAATATTCGTGGACAGGATGTGGTGCACAATCCTATACCCCTGGGCTTTGCAATTGTTCCAGCCACTGGCAAGCCAACTCTGTTTATGGAGCCGGAAAAAATTTCTGCAGATGTTAAGTCGGTTTTGGAAAAAGTTTCCGAACTGGAAGCGCCCGACAAATTGGAGGGAAGACTTTCACAGGCCTCCAGAAACCGTAAAGTTTTGTGCGATCCGGCGAGAGTGCCAATGGCACTCATTGAAATGATTGAGGAAAACGGAGGCACAGTCATCAGCGGACGTGATCCGGTAATCCTCCCGCGCGCGATCAAGAACGCGACGGAGATTGAAGGCGCACGGGCAGCACATATTCGTGACGGGGTTGCCATGAGCAAGTTTCTCTATTGGCTCGATAACCAAGTTCCTGAAAAAACAACCGAGATTGATGCTGCCAGAAAGCTTGAAGAGATCCGGCAAGACAATGCGCTGGCCATGGGCAGCGAACTGAAGGAAATTTCGTTTGATACAATTTCCGGGCATGGTCCAAATGGTGCGATCGTACATTATCGGGTTACCGAAGAAACCGACCGTACATTCACCAATGACTCTCTCTTCTTGTGCGATTCTGGCGGTCAATACGAAGATGGCACCACGGATATCACACGCACAATTGCGATCGGAACACCACCAGAAGAGGCTATCAGAGACTTCACGTTGGTCTTGAAGGGACATATTGCAATCGCAATCGCACGTTTTCCCGAAGGTACACGCGGGGTAGAACTGGACCCGCTTGCCCGGGCACCACTTTGGCGGCATGGCAAAGACTATGCTCATGGAACAGGCCACGGGGTGGGATCATACATGAATGTTCACGAAGGCCCTCAATCCATCTCCAAGCGCGGGATGGAACCGCTCGTCCCCGGCATGATTATCTCAAACGAGCCGGGGTATTATGTGGAAGGCCAATACGGCATTCGAATTGAAAATCTGGTGATCGTTGAAGAAGCCAAAACCATAGAAGGTGGGAACACGCCCGTTCATGCATTCGAAACGATAACCCTATGCCCTATCGATACCAGGCTTGTGGACGCCACCTTGTTGACCCGGACTGAACTGGAATACCTGAATGCCTATCACGCGCAGGTTTGGGATGCCTTGAACGGTTTTCTCCAAGGTGAAGAGCGAAAGTGGCTACAACAGGCAACCAAAGCTATTTGATATTAGCGCGTGTGGCGGCGTCCAACTGATCGCGTATCTGATCAAGAAGCGGATGCTTGTTGGTGCGGTTGCGGCCGTAGTCCAGATTAAACGCATAGTCAAAATCTGTCGGGTTGGCACCGGCATTGTGCTGGTGGATGGTTTCGAGTTTGTCCAACCCTTTAGCAGCTATCGCAGCAACACTGTCCCCGGCCTCATACTCTTCCCACAGGGACATGACTTGCGTTCCCAAATCCTCAGGAAGCGGCTTGGCAATCTCCAGCATTGCCGCGCGTTCAACCGCCTGCTTGTCCGGTTGACCGCCTTGCTCGGGCGCGGGAACATCGCCTACTACCGCCTCTGCAATATCATGGACGATACAAAGTTTGATCAAATGAAGCGCATCAACTCCGTCAAACTCATCAGCCAGCAACATGGCCATCAGACACAAACGCCATGAATGCGCTGCACTGTTTTCCTGCATTCCGGAAGAAGTATGTGCACTCCTTAACGTGTGCTTTAGGGGTTCTACTCTGGTTAAAAACTCCAGAATGCCACTTAACCGGTCCGGATCCATTCTGACCTACATTTCAATCAGCAGTCCATCGCGGGGATCTGCTTTTCCTTCAAGCACTGCCGGGTATGCATCAGTCAATCCGTCAAGACCGCTAAGTGTTTTGAGATTGAGCCATGTACTGCTTTTTCCTACTGCCTCCATCAGGAACGCCCCTGATTTTTTGTTGAAGTCCTCTGCACCCCACTCCTTCATGCGCTGCTGAATTCGGGCAGGTGCAAAAAAGAACTCGGTACGATCCTTGATAACGTTGCTGCTGCGGCGCTCCGACTCCCAGTGAGTCAGGCCAACGCTCAGGGTTCTCATCATTTGATTACCCAAATGCATGTGCAATTGCCCGAGCAGTTCAGCATTGCCAGCCATATCTACGATTGCAGATGGAGTTTTGGTGATTGCGGCTTCTACATCGTCATAGCAGACCACTTCGTCATAGGCCCCGAGGCTCTCGACAAACTCGCGATTACCCCTGGATGTCAAACCAATAACATGTTTGCCCGAACCTTCCAGCGCGTAAGCCAATCCAATACTGGTCTTTGAGGATGCGCTGATTACAAAAACATTCTCAGCGTCATAATAAGCGAACTCCTCAAGCTGGTCTGCGATCACAAAGGAAGTGACATATAGCGGATAGAGCAACATGCGAAAATCATCACCCGCCCGATCATATCCGGGTTCAGCCTCAACTCGCCGATAAATATTGTATCCTTTCGGCAAATGCGCCCGATGTTTTGAGGAATCGAAAAAATGTGCAGGCGTAACGCCTTCCGGCTTCATGACGACGAAATTTGCTGGTGGAAAATATCCGAAAATCCGCTCTCCAACGGGAAGATCAGCGGCATTGGATTCAACGATCTCCGCAAACCCCCAAACAGGCATCAGGCCCTTGCCGTCTGTTCCCTCTCCCAATGGCTGAAAAAACTGCCAATACCCCAATGTATCGCCGGCAACCGCATAGGTGATATTGTTCGCAGACAGACCGAACCGCTCAACCTTCAGGAGTATCTCATCCGAGCCGGCTTGTGGCACTTCGCATTGGACAAGACGAACATCGGCGATTTTTTCTTTGGTAATTTGAAATTGTTTCATGATGCTTCTTCCAGTTCAGCCACAAATTGTTGGAGTTTCGCCATTGCAGGCATGGAGGCGTTTTTGAGTCGTTTCAGAATAGCCAGCTTCTCGTGGTCATCCTCAGCAATGTTGCGAACAAGCCCGCTAAAGCCATCCAGACGGTTACTCTCGAGCCAAGGGCGCAATTCCGGATCGCGCGACCATTGATACTGGTTCATCATGAATGGCACCATCATTCTGATCCAGTCTGTGTCGTGATTGGGTAGCCGTACAACGCCACAAAGCTGGTTCTTTTCGGCTTCGGTTTCTTTAGTTGCTTCCACATGCGCAATCAGCGAGGCGCTGAATACCGGCTGATAAGAACGTACTGTTTGCGGTGTGATCAAGTTACCTTGAAATACCGGTTTCATTTCCAGGTTAGAAATTGCCGATGCTGAGCAATCCACATGCACCGTATTTGGAGTTGTGGCCAACACCCCCTCTTCCAATTCTATCGCGTTAACGCCTATCTTCGTAGCCCGGCCCATACGAACGACATTCTTGATTCGTCTCAGTTCAGTCAGTTCTGCCTGACTGACAGTTGCACCATGAAACATTTTCGGTTTCACATTCGGATCAAGCCTGACAAGCACACCTGACGCCTCCAACCGGTCAAACAAATCATCTATGGATTCAGCAGCAGCAATGGCCTCAAACTGCGCTGCCTGAGACCCAATAGTAAACTCAAAAAACGATTCATCTGGCTGTGTATTCTTGCGATCAATCAGCCAGGCATCGCGGGGCATGATGAGTTTGATGTCATCAGGATCTACACCATTGTTGAGAAGCCAGATCGCAGCATCCAATCCGGTCTTCCCGCCACCAACAATCACAAAACCGTCCGGTTTATCTTGCAATTTTGGTAAATTATTCAAAGGCATAAAACGAACACCGGAATCAATTTCGAAACCGGGTTTATGCGTTGATGGGACCGTTGTTTTCAAGTAAGTGGCATCAACCTGGCGTTTGAAAGAAACTTCTGTCACTGAGCCATTTAGGAGGGATTTGAATTTCCCGTCGCCCAAATAATCAGACATTGGAAAATAGCGAACACGACCACTGGGGAGAAACCGTTCTTGCATGACCGCATCAAAATAGGCCGCTACTTGCGCACCACTGGCCAAACTTGCAAGGCCCTTATTCAAGCCCACTTCGTCAAACTTGCCATTGCTCAGTTCGCGGGAAGCGACGCCATAAAACGCTGAGGGTTGGTGAAGTGTCACAAAAGGATATGCGACGTTCCAATGCCCGCCCGGCTTCGCAAACCGGTCCACAATGACAATATCAGCATCACTATCGCTGAGCAGGGTGTCGGCGAAGGCCATACCAACGGCGCCTGAGCCTACAATCAGATAATCAGTCTCGAGCGAATTCGTCATAATCTTTCCAAATCAATTCTTAAAATCCGGCTGCACGTCCGCCAATTACTATCACCATTCCGATGGCCAAAACCCAAATGGGCGACAACCTGAGACTGGCAACCAATGCCGCTCCCATCGCAACAACTTCAAGCGAACCATTTTCCAGCAAAGAGGGCAAGACCAGGGTAACAAGAACAGCACCGGGAACAGCTTCAAGTGCCGCTTCGGCACGGGGATGCAAATTCTTGAACCGAGAAAGGACCAAATAGCCGCCTGACCGCGTTATGTAGGTTACGACACCAGTTAACAGAATGATCAGCCAGACATTGCCTGCATTCCCGGGAGCAACGAAAAACTCAAACATCAGCCGCCCCTCCGTATTCGGAGGGGGTGGGTTTGCCAATTGCCGCCGCAAGAACAATACCTGCAAGTGCTCCAAGCGTGATGTGCCAGGGCGCGCCCAGCCATTTGTAAACAATCGCTGACACAACAGCACTCGCCAACACTACGGTCAGCCAGTTTGGGCGTGAGCGAAACCCCATCAGCAGTGCCAGAAAATAGATCGACAAGAGCATATCCATGCCCAATGCATTGGGATCGGTAATAAGATTGCCCATATACGCGCCCAGCGCGGTCACAATCAGCCAAACCGGATAGAGCGAGCTCGCGTAACCAAAATAATATGCTGGTGTCAGCTTCCCCTGCTCTGCCTTTTGCTCAGAGGCCGCAAACGCCGGATCAGACAAAAAGAAGAAGCCGAAATATTTCTGAACCCAGTTAAACTGATCCAGATGCCTGCCTACAGACGCAGAATAAAGAAAGTGACGAAAGTTTACGGCAAAGACGGTCAGCAATACCAACCAAACAGGCACTTGCTGATTGTACAACTCAAGGAAGACGAACTGACTTGCACCGGCAAAAACTGCGGCACTGGAGCCCAGGGTTTGCCAGAACGTAAGACCATTATTGACGCCAGTCGCACCAAACAGCATCCCGAAAAAAGCGACTGCAAACATTATCGGCAAACAGTCTTTTAGACCCTGCAGAAAGTCGACCCTGAACGAACTACTCATGGATAGTTAAATTGAAATACGTTGCCGCAAACACCCTTAATTCAAAGATTTGAAATAGGTGCTGCAATGGCTCATATCAATGGACCAACACGTTTAAACCAACCATTTTCATCAATGGTCTCGACGCCAAGATCGGTTGCCTTTTTGAGTTTTGAACCTGCGCCCGGCCCTGCAACCAGCAGATCGGTTTTCTTCGACACCGAACCAGACACCTTGGCCCCCAGTCGCTCGGCCATGGCCTTTGCTTCATCGCGGGTCATTTTCTCCAGGGAACCAGTAAACACCACCGTTTTACCAGCTACGGGTGAATCGGAAGATGCTTGTACAGGTGGTGTTGGTTGAACCTGTTCCAAAAGACGGTTCCATATGTCAAGGTTCCGCGGCTCCGTGAAAAACTCTTTAAGCGCAATAGCAACCGTGTCGCCAATTCCGTCAATCGCTGTGAGATCTTCATAGATCTCGGGCTGATGCAATTCGCTCATGGCAGCATTGAAGCTCTCCACATCACCGTAAGCACGTGCCAAGTCTTTTGCCGTTTGCTCACCCACATGACGAATGCCAAGCCCGAAAATTACACGGTAGAATTCAGCAGTTCGCTTGTCATCAATCGCGTCAAAGAGCTTCGACGCACTCGTGGCTCCCCACCCTTCCATATCCTTGAGTTTTTTCAGGGATCGAGCATCTCGGTCGCGAAGCGTGAATATATCCGCCGCATCCGCAATCCGCCCTTGCTCGTAAAATGCTTCGACTTGTTTGTCGCCCAGGCCGTCAATATCTAGCGCACCGCGGGAAACAAAGTGTTTTAGCCGCTCAACCGCCTGTGCGGGACAAATCAACCCGCCCGTGCATCGCTTTACAGAATCGGCTTTGCCAGAATTTGCGTTCATTTCCCGGACTGCGGCACTTCCGCAAGCGGGACATTTATCCGGAAAAGAGAAAACAGCTGCTCCTTCTGGTCGCTTCTCCAAATCCACATCCAGAATTTGCGGAATGACATCCCCCGCACGTTGCAGCATGACATGATCACCCACGCGAAGATCTTTACCGTCGCGCAGTACTTCGCCCTTGCTGCCAATGCCTTTGACATAATCTTCGTTATGCAGCGTAGCATTGGTGACGACCACGCCGCCAACAGTCACGGGTTCAAGCCTTGCAACCGGCGTCAGAGCTCCGGTTCGACCAACCTGAATTTCGATGTCTCGCAGGATTGTCCACGCTTTTTCAGCTGGGAATTTGTGTGCAATCGCCCAACGCGGAAAACGTGATGCAAAGCCAAGCCTCGACTGCAGAGCCAATTCATCAACCTTGTAAACAACGCCGTCAATATCATACTCAAGCTCCGGCCTGACTTTCTCGATATGTCGATAATGACCCAGTAATTTTTCAATAGTTTCATGGCTTTGCATCAAGGGATTGATTCTGAAACCGCATTCTGCAAGCCACTGCACCATACCCATTTGAGTGTCGCTTGGCATGGCACTCATCTCACCCCAGGCATAGGCAAAAAAGCGTAAAGGCCTGCTTGCGGTGATCGCACTATCGAGCTGACGCAATGAACCAGCAGCCGTGTTTCGGGGATTGACGTAAGTAGGCTTCCCTTCAGCTTCCATCCGCTCATTCAACGCGCGGAACGCCTCATGCGTCATGTAAACCTCGCCCCTTATCTCCACCACATCCGGTGGATTTTCGCACGCAAGCACCGTCGGAATATCCGCAATGGTTTTAGCGTTTGATGTCACATTCTCACCAACTGTACCGTCACCACGCGTGCCCGCAGAAACCAAACGGCCTTGCTCATAGCGCAGAGAGAGAGACAGACCGTCGATCTTGGGTTCTGCAGTCAACGGAACCGGTTTCAACGGATCCAATTTCAGAAATCGGCGAATGCGCGCTACGAATTCATGCACATCATCATCATTGAAAGCGTTGTCCAAGGACAACATCGGCAATGCGTGGGTAATCTTTTCAAACTTGTCCAATGCCACATAGCCCACACGCTTTGAGGGCGAGTCCTCCCGAACCAATTCCGGGAACCGTTGCTCGATTGCAAGGTTGCGACGGCGAAGCGCATCATATTCAGCGTCCGAAATTTCCGGCTGGTCCTCTGAATGATAGAGAGCATCATGCCTAGCAATTTCTGCGCTTAGTTTTTCCAATTCAGCGCGCGCCTCATCTGCACTCAACGCATCTACTTCAATCATTGCGTATATTCTTCCCGAAAAACAGGCTAGGCTGCGGACTCATGGATCAGTTTCCTGGCCGCTGCCCGCGCTTCGTCAGTGATGGTTGCACCGGACAACATTCGCGCAATTTCTTCCAGCCGTCCACCTTCGGAAATTGCCTCTACCCCGGTTGCGACCCGGTCTTCATTCCCGATCAACTGCTTGGAAATGAGATAGTGCCCGTTGGCCCTTGCAGCAACCTGCGGAGCATGGGTCACCGAGAGCACTTGAACCGTTCGCGACAGGCGGGACAAACGCGCACCAATCGCGTCAGCAACAGCCCCCCCGACGCCTGAATCAATCTCGTCAAACACCAAAGTGGGCGCAGATCCCCGATCCGCAAGCGCAACTTTTAGCGCCAGCATAAACCGGGAAAGTTCACCCCCGGAT
The DNA here is from genome assembly GCA_030065115.1 of Rhizobiaceae bacterium. Classification (GTDB taxonomy): domain Bacteria; phylum Pseudomonadota; class Alphaproteobacteria; order Rhizobiales; family Rhizobiaceae; genus JAALLB01. The sequence continues at coordinate 13,367 of JASJDO010000048.1, forward strand.
GCTACCTTGCGCATCGGACCTGGATTGGAGCCCGGGTTGGTCTGCACCCAAAACTCTACCTGATCGAAACCTGTTGCAGATGCATGCTCTTCCCCTGTGTCATGCTGGACAATGAACGTAGCATTTTCAAGCTTCAGCGACGGAAGTTCCTGCATGACAGAATCCGCCAATACTGCACCAGCGTCTTGTCGCTTCTTCGAAAGCGTTTCGGCCAACCGCATGTATTCAGCCTGAAGAGACGAGACCTCTTTCTCCAAGCCAGAAAGTCTATCCTCTCCATCTTCCAGCATGGCGAGATTGTCTGCCATCTTCACAGCCAAATCAGGGAGGTTTTCAACGGCAACATTGTATTTTCTGCCTGCGGCACGCAACGCGAATAGGCGTTCCTCCGCATTTTCAAGATCACGCGGGTCAAAATGCGTCTGCTCAAAAGCGGTTTCTAGCGAGTTTTGAGCTCCATAAAGTGCATTGAGAGCAGCATCGAGATAATCCAGTGTCTCGGCAATCAATTCCGGCGCCGCTTGCCGTTTACGCTCCAATTGTCGTGCAAGATTGGCAATAGTGGTTACCGGTGACGCATTCCCGGAAAGGAGTTCGTTGGCTTCCGACAAATCTGTGGCAACTTGCTCAACCTTCATCATCCGCTGGCGATCATCGGCAAGTTGTGTTTCTTCCCCGGGTTCGGGCGCAAGTTTTTGCAACTCTTCGCAGGACAATCGCAAATAGTCGGCTTCGCGTTGAGCTTCTTCAACTTCAGCTTTCAGAACGTTGAGCTTACGCTCCGCCTGTTTGAGATTTCGCCATGCATTTCCAACAAGCACAACTTCCGCTTCAAGCCCACCATGCGCATCCAAAAGCCCAAGATGAGTTGCGGGATCAAGCATGGCCCGGTCATCATGCTGACCATGAATTTCGACGAGACATTGTCCAACCTGCCGCATCAATCCCGCAGAGACGGGAGAATCATTGATAAACCCGCGAGTCTTGCCATCTGCTTTCTGGACACGGCGCAAGATGACACTTTTATCCGAAGGCAAGTCATTGTCTGCCAACAGACTGTAGACATTGTGCCCTGCTTGCGGCTCAAAGACTGCGACAACGCTCCCCTCTGATTGTCCTTTTCGCACCAAAGAACCATCCCCTCTGGCACCCAGTGCAAGGGAAAGCGAATCCAAAAGGATGGATTTTCCTGCACCTGTTTCACCAGTTAAAACCGAAAGACCGCTTCTGAACTCAAGGTCCAGGCGGTCAATCAAAACAATGTCTTTGATTAAAAGTTCTGCCAGCATCCCCCGAGGCACTTTCGAAGGATCAGGTCTTCTTGGCAGGAATGAAAAGCCCGCTTAGCCATGAGTTTTGTGCTTCCCTTGGCTCTACACCACCGGTCTGCAGAAGTGCATAGGAATCACTGTACCAAGTGCTGTCCGGGAAATTGTGTCCCAAAACCGCAGCTGAATTCTGCGCTTCCTCAACCAAGCCAAGAGAGAAATAGCTCTCTGTCAGGCGTGCAAGCGCTTCTTCCACATGACGCGTATCGGGATACTCCTCCACAACACGGCGGAAACGGTTTATTGAGGCCAGAAACTCACGGCGCTCTTGATAATAGCGCCCAACCAGCATCTGCTTTCCTGCCAGTTGGTCCTTCGTGATCCGCATCTTCGCGCGCGCATCTTCGACATATTCACTCTCAGGATATTTCTCCACCAGAGAAGCCATTGCATCATACGATTGCTGGGCAACGCTCTGATCCCTTGTGATATGTGGCATCTGCTTGAAATAGGACATGCCGATGATGTACTGCGCGTAAGCCGCATCTTTGTCACTGGGATAAAGCTGGATAAAGCGCTTTCCGGCTGTCGTGGCCTCAGTATATTTGCCCTGACGATAATTGATAAATGTATCGAGGATTAGCGAGCGCCGCGAATATTCAGAATAAGGATGTTGCCTGTTGAGATCGGTTATTCGTTTTTGTGCGGTACGCAGGTCACCCGCATCAAGATTTGCCAGTGCCTGGTTATAAAGCGCATCAGCAGGTGTGATGTCTTCAACCGCGAAATCGCCCGACTTCTCATCAGTTCCGCTACACCCGGCGACCGCTATAACCGCGAGAACCATCCACAATTTCTTGCTTGTGCCTAAAAAGCTCATGATCTCAATGTTCCAACTCGTCCAAGTCGCAGTCATTCTGCTGAAAAGAATTTATAGGATAACCCCGCCTAATTCCAGCGCTTATCCGAAAGAAATACCGCAACAATGTGGCATGGGCATTCACAAATTCAGGAGCGAACAAGCCAATGAAATCTATAGATAAATTCGATTAAACGAATACGGCCGCATAGGCTGGAGCACTAACAGCTTCCAGATCGGCATGCATAACCTTCGGGCGAGATCTTGCTGGTTGCACAAAATCGAAAGCACTCGCATCAGACAGCAGCGCCTTGAGGACCATTGAATTCAGTTTGTGACCGCCACGATAAGAGCGATAGCACCCCAAAATCGGAGCGCCTGCCAGCGCCAAATCACCAATCGCGTCCAGTGTTTTATGACGAACAAACTCGTCAACATACCGAAGACCTTCAGGATTGATAATCTTGTTATCGTCGCCAATAACCACTGAATTTTCAAGCGAGGAACCAAGGGCAAACCCCGCAGCCCATAGACGTTCAACGTCCTTCATAAAGCCGAATGTACGCGCACGGCTAAGCTCTTTGCAGAACACATCTTCGTTCAGATCAGAAGCAAATTGCTGACGCCCGATTGCTTCACAGTCAAAATCAATTTCGACTTCGAACCGGGTTCCTTCATAAGGAACAAACTCACCCCACGAAGCACCCATGTCCACACGAACAGGCTTGTTCACGCGGATATAACAGCGGCTCGCTGCCAAAGACTTCAAACCAACAGAATGGATTGCATCCACAAAAACCGCAGAGCTGCCATCCATGACCGGCACTTCCGGTGCATCAAGCTCCACAATAACGTTGTCAACGTTGAGCGCACGAAGCGCAGCCATCAGATGTTCGATTGTAGCGGCATGCGCACCAGCAGGTGAACCAAGCACTGTGCAAAGGTCTGTCGCGCCAACTGTACTGAGATTTGCAGGGAGATCTTTTGTTTCACCAGTTCTTGGATCGCAAACGTTAAACAGAATACCTGTATTTGCATCTGCAGGTACCAGTGTCATTGTTACCGGACTACCGGAATGAACGCCTACCCCCGAGAACTCAAGTTTCTCTCTCAACGTCGTCTGATGACCAATCACTCTATTTCCCCGATCTTTTTTCCGGGAAGGAATACTCCGCCCCCCAGAAAAAGTTTTCCAGCCATTTTCCTTCGATATTTATACTCAGACCGCCATGTAACACCAAATCACGCTTTCTTACTTAATGTTACGAATTGCATAATATGGAATTTTTTTATTGTTATTTATCAACAACTTAAAAATACACCCATCTGTTACAATGCGTAACAGATGGGTCATATATCATTGTTTATAATTCAGTTCGCCTGGCGACGAAGGAATGCCGGAATATCCAGCTGATCATCTTCACTGCCTGGACGCTCGGATGGATTGATTCTTCCCTGAGTATCGAGGCTCGCCCGTTTGGGCGCGTATGGGTCATCTGCTACCCGAACTGGCTCAACGCGTTGCGCAGGAGCAGGCTGTGCTGCAACAGGTTTCGGCATCTCCGGAGCACTGGTTTGTGCCGGTTTGTTTTCTTCGCGCACTTCCAGCGGATCATCACGCCCGGTGAAGCTGTTTTTCAACTTGTTCAAAAGCCCCATCGGCCCATGACTGGTTGGTGCTTCAGCCTTTGTTGTCTGCGATGATTCTGCTGCCTTCAACTGAGACTGCGCAACTGCGGGAAAATCTTCAGGCGACGGAATCGGTTGAGATTTCATTACATCGCCCGGCTCTTCTGCTGCAGGTGGTACGAAAGGAGTAGGAGAAGGTTGTAATTCACTTTCCAGCGCAGCCTTGAACTCGTCTTCAACTTCACGGTCTGAAAACGCAGTAGGTGTTGGTTTGAACGGCTCGAGTGTCACGCCATCGCGCTCAATCTTCTTGCTTTCCGGTAGTTCGAGTGCCGCAGCTGCTTGCTCAAGTTTCTTTTCAAGTGTCGGCGCACTGGGAGCCGGTATTGGAGCAATGGCAGGTTTTGCCGCTAATGCTGCAGGTGCGCTTCGCGTAACTGCCTCTGTTTTGCGTATTACTGTAGAATTATCAGAAGAAATCGCCTTGGCTTCGTGATCAATGCCTGTTGCAACAACAGAAACACGGATAACCCCCTCGAGATTTTCATCAAAGGTGGCACCCAGGATAATGTTTGCATCCTCATCCACCTCTTCACGAATGCGGGTTGCTGCTTCATCCACCTCAAACAGGGTCAGATCGCGACCACCGGTGATAGAGATGAGAAGCCCGCCTGCACCGCGCATGGAGCTTTCATCCAGCAGCGGGTTTGAGATCGCCGCTTCTGCAGCTTGCATTGCTCGACCTTCACCACTTGCTTCGCCGGTTCCCATCATCGCTTTACCCATGTCACGCATGACCGAGCGCACATCAGCAAAGTCGAGATTGATCAGGCCTTCCTTGACCATAAGGTCTGTAATGCAGGCGACGCCTGAATAAAGGACCTGATCGGCCATGCCGAAAGCGTCTGCGAAAGTGGTTTTGTCGTTGGCGATGCGGAAGAGATTCTGGTTTGGAATGACAATAAGAGAGTCGACATGTTTTTGCAGCTCAGCAATCCCTGCTGAAGCCGTTTTCATGCGTCCCTGGCCTTCAAACTGGAATGGTTTGGTGACAACACCAACCGTCAGAATACCCATTTCACGCGCAGCACGAGCCACAACTGGAGCCGCTCCTGTGCCCGTACCACCGCCCATGCCTGCGGTAACAAATGCCATGTGAGTGCCGGTCATGTAATCCTGAATTTCAGTAAGGCATTCTTCCGCCGCCGCAGCACCAACGTCCGGGCTTGATCCGGCGCCAAGACCTTCAGTGACATCAACACCCAGCTGGATGATCTTTTCAGCCGCAGACATGGTCAATGCCTGAGCATCTGTGTTCGCAACAACAAATTCAACGCCTTGCAGGCCACCATGAATCATATTGTTCACAGCATTTCCGCCGCCGCCACCGACACCGAACACGGTAATTTTTGGTTTAAGCTCTGTAATATCAGGCTTTTGCAGGTTAATGGTCATTTCCTCGTCTCCATTTTTGGTCTGACGGGAACCGCCAGAACCTCTTTTGTGCAGCACTGGTGCTGCTCTCCGCCAAATTCAGCCGGGTATCCCCGCCTAAAAACTCTCTTTAAACCACGCACCCAGACGTCCGAGCGGACCACCGGTGCCCGTTTTCAGGACACTGGAATATCCAGAGGGTGCGGAAAAATTCTCAATCTTTGCAATCTGCGGATAGATCAACAGTCCAACGGCTGTTGAAAACGCAGGACCTTTGGTCGCTTCCGGCATTCCGGAAACCCCCATTGGACGCCCCATTCGCACATTGCGCGACAATACTCTTCTTGCCAGTTCGCTCATTCCGTTGAGCTGGCTTGCGCCACCGGTCAGGACAAGCCGCTTGCCAACAGCATCAGCAAAACCGGAACGCGCCAAACGATCCCGGATCATCTCCAAGGTCTCTTCAACCCGTGGTCTGATGATCCGTACCAGATGAGATTTGCTAACTTGGTTTGGCGCACTGCTGTCTTCCTCGGCAATCGGAGGAATGGTGACCATTGCCTCATTATCACCTGTACCAAGCAGTGTTGAACCGTGCTTCACCTTGATCGATTCAGCATTCTCGAGCCGTGTTGAAAGCCCTCGGGCAAGATCCATGGTTACATGATTTCCACCGATCGCGATCGCATCAGAATATACAAATCGTCCATCCATGAAGACCGAAAGCGTAGTGGTACCGCCACCAATATCAATGCACGCACAGCCCATTTGCATCTCATCTTCAACCAGAGAAGCAAGACCCGCCGCATAGGGCGATGCCACCATTGCCTCAACAGCAAGGTGAGCACGATTGATGCAAAGCTCGATGTTTCTCAATGGAGCATTTTCTGCGGTCAAAACATGCATGTCTACGCCGAGCTTGGAGCCAATCATACCAAGCGGTTCTGAAATGCCATGCTCCCCATCTAGCGAATATCCGATTGGGATCGAATGAACAACAGAACGCTCCGGCGCAAGAGCGTGCTGAGCACCAGCCCTAAGCACTTGTCCGATATCACTTTCTTCGACCGCATAACCATCGAGCGAAATATCCGCGGAGAATGCTTCGGAATAGAGCCTTCCGGAAGAAACGTTCACAATCAACGAATCCACGGTAACCCCCGCCATACGCTCAGCGTTCTCTACCGCATTGCGGATAGCCTGCTCCGCCTGCTCTATGTTGATCACCACACCCGACTTCATGCCACGCGACTGCTGATGACCCAGCCCCAGAATTTCAATTCGATGCGTGCGACCGAGAACGGCTTCCGAAGCGGTCCGCGGTGTTAGCTTCGCGATCAGGCAGCAGATTTTGGACGTACCAATGTCCAGCACACTGACGACTGAAGGCCGCTTTTCAGAGAGCGGCTGCATGCGGGGCAGAAGACCATCTTGACGCAGAAAACTCATGTCTTGTGCCAGCTCCTCTTGATTGCTTTCTCAATCCGCGTTCTACGGATCTCCGCATCCTCTTCGGGGAGTTTAAGCACCAGTCGATCAGGAAGGCGCATGTCGATGTGAACGATCTCACGATCCAAAATCTGATTTTTCGCGTTCATTCGATCAAGTTCAACTAGGGCGTCCTGCCAATTGTCAGCCGGCAGCAAAATGCTTGGCCCATCATCGAGAACAATGTTCCAGCGCCGTTCGGCAACCCGGACATACGCTTCTGATCGCGAAACCAATTCAGGGAAACGGGACATAACTGCAAGGAATTCGGAAGCAACGCTGTTTGCCCCCTCGCCCACAACCTGCGGCAAATGCATATGGCGCGCCTTTGCCCGATCAATCACGAGTCCTTCAGGCGAGATGAGATAAATCGTTTGGCCTGATTTCCAAAGCGCAACCGGTTCACGCTCAACCATATCAATCACAAGCGTATCCGGATACGCTTTCTTGATCGTAACTGATTTGATCCAGTTTATTTCAGCAACGCTTTCACGGGCCTGATCCACATCGATATTGAACATGGACTTGCCAAGATGGCCGGCAAGTTGCTTCTCAATTTTCTGCACATCAAGCTGTGACGCACCATTCACCACCAATTTGGAAACCGAAAACCCGGCATTGGAAGACGCAGAAGCAAGCGCCATTCCACCGATGCGGTCTTCCTGCATAAAAAAGGACCCTACACCCAATGCAATTACCGCAATCCCTGCTTTCAAGGCAGCACGGCTGCGTAGCAAATCAACAAAGCTCAAACCATTGATTGTCCGAATGAGCCGTCTTACCGGGCGCGGCAAAACCCGCACAGGCATTCCAGCCAATACGTGTTCATCGCCTGCCAAATCAATGGCATGCGCTACAGTCCGGATTTCTCCAGTATCTGCATTCAACGGTTGCAAGAGGCGTCCTCCACAATCCAACTCAACAATTCTTCCCAGTCATGGCCTGCGTATTCAGCCTGTTCCGGCAAGAGCGACGTGGGCGTCATCCCCGGCTGGGTATTGATTTCCAACCAAACAAGCTCACCCGTCCCCATTAGCCCGTCATCGAGGCGAAAGTCGGAGCGTGTAACACCGCGACACCCCATGACACTCGCGCTCAAGGCCCATGAGGTCA
>JASJDO010000049.1 GCA_030065115.1 Rhizobiaceae bacterium
TCGATTTCGACAGTTGGGAAGCATTGGAAAACTACGCCCAAAACCCGACGCATAAGGAACTTGGAGCTAGTCTGGTTGAAAACGCTGTCGGAGGTATTGATGGCTTACTGGTCATGGACCTGGAAATTTAAACGATGATAGCAAGGCGCCCCAACAGGCCTTCTGTACTTTATCCCCTTGCCAGCGCAATTACCTCTTTGGTGGTGTGGACCTGTTTGTCCTTGACGTAGCTTTCATGATTGCTTTCGACTGAGCCAAGGGCGTATCGGTAGTTGACCATCATTCCGAGAGACTGCTTCAATCCATTTTCGGAGAGATCAGCCATCCAATTGATCCGCTCAAGTGACGCGCCGTTTCCAAGGTGAAAGCGCGAAACCGGATCAACCGGAAAACCATCATCCCGTTTTGCCTCAGTCATGTATTTCGCCATTAAGATCATCAAGAATTTGCCGTGCGGCTCCAGTTTGTCCGCATCCAAATCCGGCGCATCAACCAATTCTTGCAATGGAGCTCTTTCGTCTGTCAGTTCCTGTTTTCGGAGCCATTTGGTAAATCCGGGCACCGGGGACAATGTTACAAAATTCTTGATATTGGGCACTTCCGCCGACAAATCTTCTGCCACTTGTTTGATCAGGAAATTACCAAACGAAACGCCACGCAACCCGTTTTGGCAGTTTGAGATCGAATAGAAAACAGCAGTATCCGCTTCATTCTCGGGCAAGACATCACGGTTTTCAGTGAGCAGAGATTCGATCGACGCAGGTACACCTTTGGTGAGCGCAACCTCCACAAAGATCAGCGGTTCCTCCGGCATGACGGGATGGAAAAAACCAAAGCAACGCCGGTCGCTTGGCTGCAATCGCCGTTGCAGATCATCCCAGTCATTAATAGCATGAACCGCCTCGTATTCGATGATCTTTTCCAGAATGTTTGCTGGTGTGCGCCAGTCAATCGGCTTGAGCAGCAAAAACCCACGATTGAACCAGGTATCAAACAGGTGCTCGAAATCTGAATCAATCACCGCATATTCCGGTTGCGTTTTCAAAAGCGGAAACAAGTCTTCGCGCATGTGCACAAGCTTTTCCGTCGCGCCGGGTACCTGATTCAGCCTGCGAAACAGTTCTTGACGTTTGGGTTCTGAAACCTGCGTCAAACGTTCGAGTGCAGGACGCGTTCTGGCGGCAGCATAACCTTGAGCAGCTTCAATGACTGATTCAACGTCCAGATCATAGCCTTTGGCTAAATCATTGAAAAAGTTTGCTTTCTCCTCATGTGATAAAGCTTCATATTTTGCCAGCACAGAAGAAGCGACTTTGGTCCCGGAAACCTCTCCCTGCTCTGACATGAGCGCAGCGCAAAGTTCACCGATGCTACGCTTGTCCTTCTCGGATTGAAATATCCGTCGCTGATCAAGAAGCGTCGAGAAGACATCTTGCAAAAATGACATAAGAGAATCCCACTCCGTTCTTGCCTTAGCGCATCATGCAAGATTCATTGTGTCAATGAAATGAAAATCGCGACGAGCAAGGATCTGTCGGATTCTTTTTACCAAAGCATCTTAAATCAGGACCAACAAAACAAAAATGCCCATCAAATACTCGGTTCATTAAGTATCATCGCTTAAGGTTTTCATAAACAGGCCAAAGAGACAGGGGAATATGGCGACAACAAACCAATATGTGGAGACCTATTTGCGATTTAATGGGCGGATGGACCGAGAAGAGTTCGCATTTTCAGTTATAAAAATGTGTATCTTGGCGCCGGTTATTGCCTATGTCACAGCAATTTTCGTGTTCATTATATCCGGCAAGTTCAATTTCGGCGACTGGATGAATATCATCAAACTCATTGCTTACTGGCCTGCATTTGCATTAATTTGTAAACGTTATCACGATCTCGGCATATCCGGATGGTCGGTCATCCCATTCGTCGTCTTGCCGAGCCTAATCATAAAATTGAAACCTGTAAGAACAGAGGGAATGGAAACAGTATTCTTTTTTTTCGTTAGCATGTTTTTGCTGATCAGTTTGGTTCGTTTATTCGGCAAAGAGGGAGATAGATCAGACAATCAATACAACTGAAAGCTGCTTCTGATTTATAATGTTGTCAATGGTGGCGTAACAATACTGGCTTAACAACACGATAGGAATTCGGATAATACTTCTCTCACTAGGAGTATAATCTCCACAAATATGACCTAGTGATTGGTGCCACTGCGGATGCGAACAAAATCAATTGACCAAAGAAGAAAGTAAAACCAAATTACTTGAACTGGCACTCTTTAAAACCCCGGGACAAAGAAAAAAATGGTTCCGGATGGTTTTATCAACGAAATTACTGACAAACTGCTTGCAAAAGAGTGGTGTATTTGCGGCTCGAAAAGCACCGCAGGTTAAGTGACAATCAATCTAATACGAAGTGTTCTTCGACGTTCAATTCAAATGTATATTGAATTTTTCCCTGATCTTGGCGTCAATTGCCGGATCAATGATCAAATCTTTCGGCGCATCAAGAATTGCCCGTTTGCGCTCAATTGCTTTCTTGATCAAATCCGGCTTGCCGATTTCAGCCCATTCCTTGGGTGATGTTCGATCAGCCAGCTCTGGATAAATGTATTCAGTTTGCATAATCGAAAGCGTTTGTTCATGGCCGAGATAATGGCCCGGCCCACCGAGACACACCGACTTCATCGCATCCAACGAAACGCTGTCCTCTGTTACCTCTATGCCTTTAATGCAGCGCTGTACCTGGCCCAACATGTCATCTCCCAACACAAGTGACTCAAGGCAAAAACCAAGCAGCGAAGCATGCATGCCCACGCTCTCATACACCATATTGAGGCCGGAAAGTCCTACCATGACGTTGGAGATTGCCTGCTCCCATCCGGCCTGCATATCCGGCATTTTTGCGTCTGCAATGCCCGCCGCAGCACCGCCGGGAAGATCATAGAGGCGATGCATCTGGGCACATCCTGCCGAGAGCAAAGCCTGCTCACCCGAGCCACCCGACATAGCACCTGTTCGAAGATCAGAAACAAAGGGCCAGGTACCAAAAATGGCAGGGTGTCCCGGGTTAACAGCATTCACATACACAACACCTGCCAGACATTCCGCAACCGCCTGAACAATTGCTGTCGCCAAAGGTGCCGGAGCAGTTGCCCCCGCCTGCCCTGCAGAAAGCAACAATACCGGCATGCCACCGCGAATACAGGCTTCCATAACCTCACAAGATTCGGTTGCAAATTTCATCGGCGGCACAACGAAGCAGTTTGAATTCGAAACGAACGGCCGCGCTCGCCATTCTTCTTCGCCCCCCGCGATCATATGAAGAAGTTCCAGACACCCAGGTACAAAACCCGGCTCTACAAAAGACGTTCCGATGTGTTTTCGCGTTGCGGCGCAGCTGGCATAGATCGTGTTGATATCGAGTTCGTAATTATCCGTAATGTCACGGGCAACCATGGTTCTCTGGAAGAAGTGTACGTTATCGAGCTTTTCCACCAAACGAGCAGAGTCATGCAAATCCTGCAGGTAAGATTCCCGGTAATCATTGTTTTCAATATCGACGATGTGTACCGCTGCGCCAGCCGTACCATAATGAACCCGGCTGCCCGATAGAAGCATATCATGTTTGGGATCCTTGCCATGCAACGTGATATCGCGCGCCGCGACCGCAAGCATGTCTTCAACCAAAGCACGGGGGAACCGAATTCGACCATCATCACCCAGGATCGCACCTGCTTCTGTCAAAATCTTTATGCCGGATTCGGGCGCTTCACTGATGCCAATGGTCTCAAGCGCATCAAGCGCTGCTTCATGAATGCGCTTTACTGCAGCATCCGTTAGAGGCTTGTATGTTCCACCCACAAGCCCTGCATGAACCGGCCTTAATTCCTCAGCCAGCTTTTCAGACCGCAACGCAACCCTGGCACTACGCCCGCCAGATCGCCTTCCCCGTGTTGGAGCCTCACCCATGACCATGCCTCCCAAATCATGAATAATTTGACTGAGAATTTCACGAAAACCTGAACTTTGAAAGCGTAAAAACGACAATCCAACCCCAATTCAAGATTGCCAGCGACACGAAAAACTTGATACGCTCTGTCCATGACTGAAAACACCGCTAACATGATCGATCCGTTTGGCCGCATGGTCGAATATCTTCGCGTATCCGTCACAGACCGCTGCGACTTCCGCTGCGTCTATTGCATGGCGGAAGACATGACATTTCTGCCAAAAAAAGAACTGCTTACGCTGGAAGAGCTGGAGCGGCTTTGCACTGTTTTCGTGCAAAAGGGCGTTCGCAAGCTGCGCCTGACCGGCGGCGAGCCACTTGTGCGGCGCGGCGTGATGCAGTTGATCGAAAATCTTGGCAAACTGCTGGATGGCGGCGGTCTGGATGAACTGACACTTACTACCAACGGTTCGCAACTGGCCAAATATGCCGATCAGTTGGTCGGTGCAGGCGTAAAGCGCATCAACGTTTCCATCGATACGCTGGATGAAGACAAATTTGCCAAAATCACCCGTTGGGGCCGGCTGCCGCAGGTAATGACCGGATTGGAAGCCGCAAAAAAAGCCGGACTTCAAATCAAGATCAATGCAGTGGCTCTTAAAGAAGTTAACGAGCACGAAATCGAAGACATGCTAAAATGGGCGCATGGTGAGGGTTTTGATTTTACACTGATTGAAACGATGCCGCTTGGCGAGATCGATGAAGACCGTACAGATCAGTACCTGCCTCTGTCCACCGTTCGCGAGCGCCTTGAAGCGAAATACTCACTGGCAGATATTCCTTACAAGACCGGCGGCCCTGCCCGGTATGTGAAGGTCAAGGAAACCGGCGGACGTCTCGGCTTCATCACGCCGATGACGCATAATTTCTGCGAAAGCTGCAATCGCGTACGCCTCACCTGCACCGGCACGCTTTACATGTGCCTGGGTCAGGACGATGCGGCAGATCTTCGCGCGCCACTACGTGAATCTGAAGGCAATGAACTTGTTGCGCAGGCAATCGATGAAGCGATCCTGCGCAAACCCAAGGGCCACGACTTCATCATTGGCCGCAATTCCGCACCATCTGTTTCAAGGCATATGTCCACCACGGGTGGTTAATCCGATCCGAACCATCGAACCTGTTTGGTCTTATTCTCCAAGGATTGAGAGGATCACATTTCTGCTGTGCGGACGGTCACGATGCTCAAACAGATAAATCCCCTGCCATGTTCCAAGCGCCATCCGCCCTTCAATCACCGGAACTGAAACACTGGTCTGCGTCAACGCTGCCTTGATATGCGCGGGCATGTCATCCGGCCCTTCATACGTATGCGTGATGTAATTCATCGATGGATCGCTGGTGGGAGGAACTAGTCTCGCAAAGAAATTCTTCAGATCGGTCTGCACTTCAGGATCGGCATTTTCCTGAATGATCAGTGAGCAGGAAGTATGCTGAACAAAGATGTTACAAATGGCGGAGGCAACCCCCGCCTCCCGAACAAAAGCCGTCACGTTGTCGGTGAATTCGTACAGGCCTTGGCCGTGAGTAGAGAGGATGAGGTGGGAGTGGATCATTTATGCGTTAAAAAATCCGCTCGCCCTGCTCGTCAATAATCTGCTTGGCCTTGCGCAGCGCCATGTCAGAGGCTTCATCTGCTGAACTGCACACATCCGCGCGGATCAAGCGATGGGCCTTGGCCTCCCCGCCTACTTCTTTGGTAATCAGCGCAGAAACCCGAAACTGCCCGCCTTCATTGATCGGCGTGGTGGCAATGTGAAACCCGTTGTGATCGGCCTCTGCAACAGTTTTCGGTGCTGAAGGTTCGCCGCCATTGCCGCCGCCAAAGAGTTTGGAAAAGAATGACATCAGGAAAATTCATCCATTTTGAGCGAAACCTCATTCAGCAAATTCGGCACCAATTCAGCACTTGCACTGGCAGTAGAAATATCACGGTAACCGTCTTCACCTGGTTCACGATGAATATGCGTTTCAAGTCTGGTTGCATCAACCACCCAATATTCGCGAATACCCGCCACACCGCATACCTCAGCCTTTTTGCCCAGGTCATAGTTAAGTGTCGTGTTGGCAATTTCTATCGCCAGTAGCACCTGCTCCACGGTAAACTTCTCCAGTGAAGTATCCTGCAACATTACAACAATGTCCGGTTCAACAAATGTATCGTCAGAAAGATAGATTGTTGGCTCCACCATAACCCAATATCTATCATCAAGTGTTCCAAGAAGCTTTTTATTGATCCACTGTTTGAGTATTTCGTGTTTTACACCTTTAGGTGACATCGGAACTATCTCCCCACCGAGTAGTTCAAATTTTTCATCCGGAGACACAATTCCGCTTTCAACCAGCTGAAAACAATCCTCTACGGTAAAACGCCGGCGCGGCAAGCCTTCGGCAAATTGTGTGGTCGCTTGAATGTTCATGGGTGGAAGATAGCACGAAATCCTGGCGCATCAAATATGGCTAAAACTTCATCCGCCCTTTGTTGATCTCACCTTTCGCTGCTGCCTGTAGAAGATGCAGAATACGCGGGCCATCGTCATCCCTTCTTCTGGCAGCTCTATCCAGAGCAGTAAGCCACATCCACCCTTGAATAGTCGGGTCCGCACCCGCCAAAACAAGAATCTTCGCCATTTTGTAGGAACACTCTGGAACGACGTGCCCCAACGGGGTTTCGCCAATATTTTCCTCACAATATGCATTCACATCTGCGCCGTTTTCCAGCAGAAATTGAACGGTCCGGAAATCTTCATTGCCAGCAGCATAGTGAAGGGCGGTCCAGTCCAGACCGCCGCCCTCGAAAGAATTAATGTCAAATCCGTTTTCCAGATAGGTTTTGAGAACATCGATCTTCCGGGAATCCGCGGCCATGAAAAACCGGTCGCGGTATTCTTCAGGATCGTCCAACCTAACTATCCAGGAAACTCCGTAGCTTCCGGCTCCGGCTTGGATGCTTCAGCTTGCGCAGCGCTTTTGCTTCAATCTGCCGGATCCGTTCACGCGTCACGCTGAACTGCTGGCCCACTTCTTCCAACGTATGGTCGGTGTTCATGCCAATCCCAAAGCGCATGCGGAGCACGCGTTCCTCACGCGGGGTAAGTGAGGCAAGCACACGGGTCGTGGTTTCGCGAAGGTTCGCCTGAATCGCTGCATCAATCGGCAGAATGGCGTTTTTGTCTTCGATGAAATCACCCAGATGGCTGTCTTCCTCGTCACCGATTGGCGTTTCGAGAGAGATCGGCTCTTTTGCGATCTTCAGCACCTTGCGCACTTTCTCAAGCGGCATGGCCAGCTTTTCTGAAAGTTCCTCCGGCGTTGGCTCGCGGCCAATCTCGTGCAACATCTGACGCGATGTCCGGACAATCTTGTTGATCGTTTCGATCATGTGCACCGGAATACGGATCGTGCGCGCCTGGTCCGCAATCGAGCGGGTAATCGCCTGACGGATCCACCAAGTTGCATAGGTCGAGAACTTGTAACCACGACGATATTCAAACTTGTCGACCGCTTTCATTAAGCCGATATTGCCTTCCTGAATGAGATCCAGGAATTGCAGGCCGCGGTTCGTATACTTCTTCGCAATTGAAATCACGAGACGCAGGTTTGCTTCGACCATTTCTTCCTTGGCCTGAGCTGCCTCACGTTGTCCTTTTTGCACTTTGTGTACAATTCGGCGGAATTCTGTTGGCTGCAGACCGGTTTCACCCGCAAGCTCCTGAATTTCGCCACGCAACTGTTTGATCTGCTTGTTCTCGCCCTTATTAAAGTCTTTCCAACCGTGAGAAGAAAGATTGGAGATGCGGCGAATCCAGTTCGGATCCAGTTCAGAGCCAAAATACTCTTCAAGGAATACTTCGCGCGGCACACCGTAAGATTCTGCGAGACGCAATAGACGGCCTTCCAAGCTCAACAGGTTCTTGTTGATCGCGTAAAGCTGTTCGATCAGCGCTTCAATACGATTATTATTCAAGGACAAGGACTTAACAGATTTGATAATCTCTTCTTGCAGTTCCTTGTAGCGCTTTTCCTGAGCAGGAGAGAGCTTCTTGTTGTCGAGCGCCTTTTCAACCAATTGATCCTGCAAACGACGCAGTTTCTTGTATTCAGAGGCGATAAAGTCGAGTGTTTCAAAAACCTGTGGCTTCAGTTCAGCTTCCATGGCCGCAAGAGAAAGGCTTGCCTCCATGTCGTCATCATCGTCGTCTTCGTCCTCGTCTTCCTGGCCCTCAAGAACTTCACCCGTCAGGGGATCAACCTGCTTCTCTGGCTTGTTCTTTTCTTTTTCTTCTTCGGCGGCCTTTGCCTGTTCGGCAGCCGGCGGCACAGTGGCAGGTACAATCTTTGCCTCGGGCCCGGCATACGTTGCTTCGAGATCGATAATGTCACGAAGCAGAATATTGCCTTCAATCAGTTCGTCACGCCAGATGATCAATGCCTGGAAGGTCAACGGGTTTTCGCAAAGTCCTGCGATCATCGTTTCGCGGCCGGCTTCAATCCGTTTGGCGATTGCAATTTCCCCTTCGCGGGACAGCAGTTCAACCGTACCCATCTCGCGCAGATACATGCGTACGGGATCATCGGTTCGATCGGTGGGCTCACGCTTTTTGGCAGTCGTAACGGCCTTGCCGGTCGTTTCAACAAGATCGCCGCCTTCAACCTCTTCGTCGACCTCTTCTTCTTCCACCACATTGATGCCCATGTCAGACAGCATCGCCATCGTATCTTCAATCTGGTCAGGTGAGACCTGTTCAGATGGCATGACAGAATTCAGCTCTTCGGTTGTGACATAGCCGCGCTTCTTTGCGGCCTTGATCATCTTTTTTACAGCTGCATCGCTTAGATCAAGAACAGGACCATCCTGGGTCTCCGGCTTTGTTTCCGCGACTTGTGTTTCTTCAGCTTTTTTTGTCTTGGTTTTCGTGGCCATGTGGCTCAGCACTCCATCAGGCAGATTGCCTGTCGATCCCGTTTTTCAAAAGAATTTTGATCAACAGCCCCTTGCCTGCCGAATCAAAACCCATTTCCCGTGCATTCCAGCTAGCCCAAACATGGTTAATCCTGCCTTAAAATCGCGATTTATATTGATGAATCAACACACTGATTACAGGCAGGTAGTAGTGACCGGGCTCCCTGGGTCATGCATACGCAATATTTTGATGAACTGATTCCGACACAAACGCATTTCGTCAAGAAAAATCTGAAAATCCCGACAAACAGCAGCGTTTAAAATCCTCTGGTCGCCCGACCAGAAGATACACCAAATCCGTCTATCAGAGCCTCCAGACCGTCGTTTCGGCTCAGCTCCTGCTGAATAAGCAGCATTCTATCGAGATTTTCCTGGCTATCATCATCAGCCAGCGCGCGCTCTGCTGCTTTCAACTCCGAATGTAGTGTCTGATTTTTAAGATGCAAGGTGTAAGCCTGATACCATCCGTCACGGGCATCTTCAAAGGCTGCTTCTGGCAACAATTGCCACAATTTTGCTGCTGCAAGCTGGGATTTGAGCGTAGAAATCTGCTCACTCAATCCGCGGCGGTCAAATTCCTGCAAAACAGCATCCAAGGTCGGACAAGGTTCTTCACCCTGCCACCCGGCATAAATGTCCAACAATACGCTCTGGACAAGTTGTAGTTCCCTGCTCTGAACGCCCAGAACAGAAATTTCTTCAAAGAACTCAAAACCTACAGCGGGATGGAACACGATGCCCCCAATCAAAGCTGCTTCCCTGAGTGGCAAACGGTTTTGTCCCTTTTTCAACAGATTGCTTGAGAGTAGAGAGGGACTGGCGCTAAATTTCTTTGCGCCGGTAGAACCTGAAAAATTCCTCCCCTGGCCGCTTTTATATGTTTGCTTGCTATATCCGTTGCGATTACCCGGTCGGGATTGCTCTTCAACGCGAAAATAGGCGTTCAACCGATCACGCATATCCTGATCATAATGGCGCCGAACACTGTCATCGCGGATCATGCCAACGACTTGCCGAATCCGCGCCTCAAGCTCAGCGCGACGCTCTGGAGTATTGTAAATACCCGAAGATATTTCGCGGTTCCACAACATCTCCGCGAGTGGCAGGGCAGAGGAAATCACTCCCTGCATGGCTTCCGGACCTTCTTCCTTGATCAAATCGTCCGGATCTTTGCCTTCCGGCAGCATGGCAAACCGAACCGAATATCCAGGTTTGAGCAAAGGAAGGGCCAGATCAACTGCCCGGTGGGCTGCTTTTGTACCGGCACCGTCACCATCAAAGCACAAAATCGGTTCATTACTCATTTTCCACAAAAGACCGGTTTGTCGCTCAGTAAGCGCAGTGCCAAGAGGGGCAACAGCATTGTGAAACCCGGCTGCATGCAGCGCTATCACATCCATATATCCTTCAGCGGCGATCACCTGCCCCTTGTCGTATGCTGGCTTGCGAGCTTTAGCGAAATTGTAAAGCACGTTTGACTTGTGAAAGAGTTCGGTTTCCGGCGAGTTCATGTATTTCGCAAGAGCATCCGGTGAAAGTGCCCGGCCGCCAAAGGCAATAGTTCGACCTCGCGAATCTGGAATCGGAAACATCACTCGCCCGCGAAACTTGTCATAGGAAACGGCGATGCCTTCACCATGATTGACGAGACCACACGCTTCCATCTGGCCCGCATCCACGCCCTGCTCTGCCAAATACTGTTTCAGCGCATTGCGGCTATCAGGCGCAAAGCCGATGCCAAATTCCTGCTGGATTGCTGGCGAAAGCCCCCGCCCCCGCAAATAGGCCCGCGCATCAGCGCCAACCGGCTCATGTAATTTTTCACGGAAAAATTGCGCAGCCATTTCCATAACATCAAACAGGGTCTTGCGCTTTTCTTCACGCTCTTGCTGACGTCTGTCCATCACTGGCATCGGTAACCCGGCCTGCGCGGCAAGGCGCTCTACCGCTTCAGCAAAATTCAAACCATCGAGTTCTGTCAGAAATCGAAAATGATCGCCCGACGCACCGCAGCTAAAGCAATAATATCTGCCCTTTCGATCTTCACAGTGAAAGCTCGGGGTCTTTTCGCCATGAAACGGACAACAGGCCCAAAAATCCCGCTTTGCAGCATTGGTCTTTTTCTTGTCAAAAGTCACACGTTGCCCGACAACTTCCGAAATCGGAAGCCGGTCACGAATGTCATCAAGGAAAGAGTCCGGAAATCGCATGGAGTTTATTTAGCGGTTATTGCCCTCCTTCGCTATCTCCTTCCCTAAATTGTTCAGGGGATAGGGTGTGGACAATTCAGTCGCTGACCAGAACAAAATAAAAGTCGCTTAAAGCGATAATGCCATTGTTATGATATAACATATTGAAATGATTGTTATATTTCTTGTCATTGCAGGCAAGCCCCATATAATTAAAACAATCGAAGCATAAATGATCATCGGTAAGCGCTTTGGACCTGTAGTCAAAAGCACACATGGTGACCGGCTTCATGCCGAGTAATTTGATTTCAAAATATCACAATCAGGGATGGGTAATTTCATGCAACAGTTCAAGACTTTCTCAGTAACAACTGCCATCGCGCTCACCGCTGTCGCGGGAATAGCCCTCGCAGAAAACAAGGAACCGGTTGCAGATAGCGTCATCATGGATCAGCGTGCAGTGTTGGCCAATTCTACTGCAGGAGCTGGTTTTGGACCACAATCGCCCCGCGATATTGACGCAGTTGATGGCAAGAATGATAGAGCCTTTGAAGCAGCTCCTGCTTTCACATCGATGAACCTATGTAACATCCACTTCCATGAAGGCGCAGAACACAAAGGCGGCGAGTTCACCAAATATGCGGGCAATGGAGATGGCAAAGGGTACGGAACCGGCTACCTCTACAGCGGCGAGTTGACTGCAGAAGAACTCAAACCGGTTGATTACAAAGTAGGTGCAGAGAAGCACGGCACGTTGGAACCAGGCGACACGATTGAAGTCCATTATGTTCACACGTCTGCAAAGGTTGAACCCGGGCCAACTCTAGGCTCCTGTTTGAGTGACGCGATCAAGAATCCCCAATTGCGTGTAGAGGCTTTGGTTGTCGTTCTTGTTAACGATGATTCCGCTCTCGACTTTAAGAAACTTAACAATGTGTCGTTTGTAAACGGATATTATCAGGCACCCAACATTCCCGATAACATGGGCACTCCGGTTCAGTATGCGGGGTCAACCACTGGCCCGGGGTACAATGAAGCCGGTTCCCCCTTTCAGGTTTCGTGGAGCGTTCGCCCAAAGGTTGCCAAGGTCAGCATCAAATCCGTAGCCGATTGGCTTGGCGGCAATGAATTTGACGAAGATCATGCGCATGGTGTCCGCAATCTCGTCAGAAACCCGCTGCTTCTGGCAAGAATCAAAAAGTGATGGTTTGAAAAGTGTTAAAGCGCACCCCCAGCCTTCAATCTTAACCACGTTTGTCAGTTAACTATATTAATTGCGGGTAAATCCGAAGAAATTACGTGGTTCCTTAAAATTTTAAGGGTGATTGGAAGGTTGTGTTAAAAAACTGCTCCTAAATTTCTCTTGGTAAATTGTTTATGAATTGCAGGGAATGATGCGATGAGCCGTTTTGGAATACAATTCAGTGACCCTAGTGGCAGGGTATTCAAAGACTACAAAAAGGTACCTGAGCCAACCCGTTACGTTGTCAATGAAGAGCCGGAAAACGATACAGCTTTTCAAAAGGGGCTGGCATACTGGAGCTATTATACGCTTGTATTCGCCACCTTTTGTTCACTGACCCCTGATCTGGTAAAGGACGCTCTCGGACCAGTTGTCAACATGGTGTACTAGGACAAAAACCAAAGGATCATAACCCTAGACTTTTACTCGAGCGTTTGTTCCACCGAGGGTTTGCAACACAACCGCCCCCAACACAACTGCACCGCCAATCAGAACATTGGCGGTTGTCGTCTCACCAAGAAACAACCAGACCCAGACTGGCCCAAGCACACTTTCCAACAGCACAAGAATACTGACTTCTGACGGCGGAAGAAAACTCGCGGCAACAGTGACACAGGCAATTCCAAGCCCGATTGTAAACGCTCCCATAAAGAGGCTCAGCCCCAGATCCCACATGCTTATCGCAAGCCCTGAACCGATCAGAACAGCGATTATGGCATTGCCTGCACTCGAAAACACACCGGCCATAAACGTGCCGCCCAGCGGGTCACGATCGAACTTGCGAATAAGCACCAGCATAACCGCAAAGCAAAATGCGGAAACAACCGCGAACATGTTGCCAAAGCTGGAACCACTGCCTATTCCGTCCCGAACCATGATGGTCACGCCGAAGATTGCCAGCACAATTGCAAGAATTGCGAGTTTCTCGGGAACCTCACCCAAGAGTATCCAAGCAAGGATTGCCGCAAATATCGGGGCACATGCAAGAATAAACAGCGCGCTGGCTATATTGGTATTAATCAATGCAAACACATAACAGGTGAATGCAGCCCCAAGAAACAAACCAACCAAACAGTCTTTTCTATCGATCGTTGTCAGAAAATCGGTGAAACCTTGCTTCCGCCGCCAACAAGCGAACAAAAGAACGATCAATGCCAGAGACAAGGATCGGTAAGCCATAATTTGAAAGCCATCAGCCTGCTCGATATGCCGCAGAACAAGGCCGACGAAACTCATTAACGTGGCACCAACAAGCACCAGTGCTACAGCGATGCCACGGCTCATATATCTCCCCCGAGGTGCTTGCTGAGCAATATTACAGAGACAGGACTAAGACCCCAACTTGCCTTTGACCATCGGACCGACCACGCCCATATCCAACTGCCCGCGATAGCGCTCTTTCAAAATTCCCATGACCTTGCCCATGTCGCGAAGCGATTCTGCGCCGGTTTCAGCAATGGCCTCGGTCACTGCAGCCTCAGCCTCTTCCGCAGAAAGTTGTTGAGGCAAGAACTCGCGAATAATCTCGATTTCAGTAAGTTCCTGAGCTTCTAGTTCCTCGCGACCCGCTTCACGATACATGCGGGAAGATTCTTCGCGTTGTTTCACCATTTTGGTAAGAATATCCAGAACTTCCTCGTCATCCGCCTTGTCCTTGCCCTTGCCGCGCAACGCAATATCGCGCTCATTGATGGCCGCGTTTACAAGGCGCAGCGTAGAGACACGTTTGGTGTCTTTGGCCTTCATGGCCTCTTTCAAAGTCTCTGAGATTCGGTTCCGCATATTTAACCCCTTTTGCAACCGCGAGAAACTAACCCTATCAGAGCAAATAGGCAATGGTGGAAAAATAAACTAAGACATTGTTTTTATTGAATATTATAAATTTTTACTTCTGTTGACCCTGTGGCAAGCATCCTCTATTTTGCAAATTCAGCCACTAAATTCTTCTCTCAAACCCGCCAGCAACGGGCGGGCAAACACGCGAGCACGCATCATGAGCAACACCCCTGCACCCTGGACTGAAGAAAAGCCGACCGCACTGATTGTGCTTGCTGACGGCACAATCATTGAAGGCAAAGGGTGTGGTGCTACTGGAACTGCCCAGGCGGAAATATGCTTCAATACCGCGATCACCGGCTACCAAGAAATTCTAACGGATCCATCCTATGCTGGTCAGATTGTTACCTTCACCTTCCCGCATATCGGGAATGTCGGCACCAATGCAGAAGACGAAGAGACCTTGACGCCTGAAAAGATCGAAGCCGCTGTGGGAGCTGTATTCAAGGCGGATATCACCAGCCCGTCCAACTACCGCTCGGCCTCGCATCTTGATGACTGGCTAAAGGCTCAGAACATCATTGCAATGACCCGCGTCGATACACGGGCGCTGACCAATCTCATTCGCGAGCAGGGTCTAGCAAACTGCGTCATCGCGCATGACTCGGACGGAAATTTTGATCTTGAGGCACTTAAAGCGCAAGCGGCGGAATGGTCCGGACTTGAAGGCCTCGATCTCGCAAAAGGTGTTGGCCACGGCAAGGATACCCCTTGGTCAGAAACGCCGTGGATCTGGGACGAAGGTTATTCAAACAACAAAAACGAAAACTACCACATTGTCGCCATTGATTTTGGCGTGAAGCGCAACATTCTGCGTCTGCTTGCAGGACTTGGCGCCAAAGTCACGGTCATGCCGGCCACTGCCAACGCTGATGAGGTCATGGCGCAAAAGCCGGACGGCGTATTCCTCTCCAACGGCCCGGGTGATCCGGCAGCAACTGGCGAATATTCTGTCGACATGATCAAGGGCGTGCTGGCAACCGATACGCCTGTTTTCGGCATTTGCCTTGGCCACCAGATGCTGGCTTTGGCATTGGGCGCAAAGACGGTCAAAATGCACCAGGGGCATCATGGCGCCAACCATCCTGTAAAGGATCACACCACAAAAAAGGTTGAAATCGTCTCCATGAACCATGGCTTCGCAGTCGACGGATCGAGCCTGCCGGAAGGTGTAAGCGAAACGCATGTTTCTTTGTTTGATGGCTCAAATTGTGGTCTGGAAGTTGATGGTAAGCCGGTATTTTCAGTTCAGCACCACCCGGAAGCCTCGCCCGGCCCGCAAGACAGCCATTACCTGTTCCGCCGCTTCATCAACAAGATCAAGGAACGCAAGGGCGAGGAATTGCTGGCCGAGCGGTGAATAGCGGTCGCAATGATCTGATGATTACTAAAATATATGCCGACTTCAATGGTATCGAAAGGTGCGAGATAGACCCGACATGGGCCTATTTGAACTTGACTGGTTACGGCACTTTGGCATGCTTGAATTTTCACAGGATAAAGCTTGAAGAAGGCCAAGAATTTCTATTCTGCGAGCCCAACGACATAGCAGTTCTTGGTGTTACATACTTTGATGAGAAGAGAATAGCCTCAAATTGCTCGGGCTGGTTCGCAAAGTGTAAGTGGGCCGAAATATTTGAGTGCCCACCATTTGACTTCGATTTTGGTACCCATTTGTGCTTTTCCTGCCGGCGAAACATAGAATCCTATTTGGATCAGGTAGGCAGAAACTATGATGAAAATTGCCCTCATTGCAGCACGGCAGTAATGTTCCCAATGTCCGCGCCATAACAAAAAATTCCCTCACCGCCTCCCCAACTCCATCTTCAACGTACTTGCGAAAATTTCATGCGCCATCATGATCGGCGCGACCGTTTGAGTAGCGCGCGCGACAATCCAGCCACCTTCAATGGCAATGAGAAACGCACGAAAGGCTTTATCCAGGGCCTGACGTGAGACTTTCCCCTGCTCAAGGCTCAAGGAATGCGCCACCATTTTCTCAATCCATGTTTCAAACGCGTTATTGGCCGCTGAACGAACGGCTTCATCTTTTGGGGTCAGCTCCAGCAAAATCGATGTAATCGGACACCCTTGTGAAAACCCGGACTCTTTGAACGCATAAGCCACGCCGCTGGTGAAACGGGATACGGCATCTTCCGCATTCCGCGCACTTTCAAACACTTCGTTGATGAATTTGGAAACAAACCTTCCGCCATTTTCAATCACGGCAAGCGCAAGCTCATCCTTCCCTTGAGGAAAATGATGATAAAAGCTTCCCTTCGGCGCACCGCTTTCCGAAAGAATTTCCGCCAGCCCAACACCATGATATCCACGCGCCCTGAACAGTTCAGCGGCGGCGTCAATCATCTTTTCTCGGGCTTGGGATGTCCTTGGCATGACGAATCATAACAAAAATATGTTGACCGGTCTACTACAATGCGAAATACTATACCAATCACCATAATATAGACCCATGAAACCCATTTCGATACTCACAACTGATGACAAAGAGCTCACTGGAAGCCTGATAGAGCATCCTGATCCGTTCGGCGTTACCATTATTCATGGCGCTACCGGTGTTCCGTACCAATATTATGCGAGTTTCGCGAAATGGTATGCCAATGAAAAGAACCATCATGTCCTGTTTTATGAGTATCGGGACAGCGGCAACCTGACAAAGGCGCAAATCAGGGCTTCAAAAACCAAAATGGCGGACTGGGGCATCACTGACCAATCGGCAGCACTAGATTATGCACTGGAAAACTTTCCTGATCTGCCAATCCATACCATTGGCCACAGCCTCGGTGGATTTTGCCTGCCCTTTCACAAAAATGCAGACAAGGTTGTCAGCCATACAACCGTCAATTCGGGTCTGGCCTATTGGCCCACACATCCGTGGAGTTTCACATTGCAGGTCATCATGTTCTGGTTTGTCCTGGGACCACTGGCAGTCAAAATTCTGGGCTATCTTCCGGGCATTCTCCTTGGCATGAAAACAAACCTGCCACCCAATGTGTATTGGCAGTGGCGAAAATGGTGCACCAATCCCGATCTGCACGAAGTTGAGTGGGGAAAGGAATTGCCACAGCCGGACCTTCAGCGCTTCAAAGGCAAGCTCATCATCATTGGCACAAAGGACGATAAAACCATTCCACCCGCACGGGTGTTTATTCTGGATCGGTT
This sequence comes from Rhizobiaceae bacterium, assembly GCA_030065115.1. Taxonomy (GTDB): domain Bacteria; phylum Pseudomonadota; class Alphaproteobacteria; order Rhizobiales; family Rhizobiaceae; genus JAALLB01. Next base: position 17,429 of record JASJDO010000049.1, read on the forward strand.
TTTCCCGGCTGCGGAGGTTGATAAACGGCTAATTGAGCCTGCAAAACTTGGCCTGAAATCCGTCGGGCACATCGCCATTTTCTCAAAACACAATGCAGCTGCGTGGCCGGAAATTATCCGGTAGTCAGCCCGGAAATTTGAGGCAAGCCTTACGGTAAACAATGCGTTCACGAATTGTTTTGCGTTTGTGAATCGAAAAGCCTTAAATTTAACGAATTGAATAACTATATCCCTTATCAGGATACGAAAGATATTCACTCGGATAGAACAATGTCGAACGACAACTCAACAAAAGAGAACATCATTGCCCCAGCAATTGGCCGGGGGCTTTCTGCTATTGCTCATCGCCGTACCACACCTGTAGCGGCCAAATCAGGTCGTGCCAAAACAGAACTTCCTGTTCAGGAAAAATCTGTCGCAACCACCTGTGCCTACTCTTGCTCCTGCGCGATGTGAGTTTACCGAAAACCTGAAAAATGTTTGCTAAGATAGTGACCGTCTCGCAAAGCAAACTTGCGACCGAAAATCTTTACGTCAATTCTTCAGGAATCCATTAGGAACGTTTTGGACTTCTGCAAAAGCTCAATAAATTCATCTAGGTCAGCTTCCAAATCTTGCTCACCGTTAAATTCTATTCTTGGACGCCCATCGTCAGTGTGAATTTCCACGACCGGATGCATCTCTGAATCGTCTTGAAAACCAATTTCAATACAGGATTCAGATCGATGCTCAGGTGAAATCAGGGTTCTATAAATCTTTTTTGACATTTGCCGAACGTGTCCAGCTCAAACTCATACCCTAAAGCTTCCGCGCCTTGAACGTATCGCAAGACTCAACGCGTCCTGATTCAAACCCGCGTCTGAACCAATAGCGTCTTTGCTCCGAGGTACCGTGGTTGAAACTTTCCGGCACAACATAGCCTTGCGTACGCTTCTGGATTGCATCATCACCAATCTGGTTGGCAGCCACAAGCGCTTCTTCCAGATCACCTCTTTCAAGCCAACCTTCTTTTTCTACATAGTGGCCCCACATGCCGGCAAAACAGTCGGCCTGCAGTTCAACCTTCACAGACATCTTGTTGGCTTCAACCTTGCCCATCGACTGACGCATGCGGTTAAATTGCGGCAGCACCCCAATGATGTTTTGAACGTGATGCCCAACTTCGTGCGCCAAAACAAATGCTTGGGCAAAGTCACCGCCCGCACCAAATTCCTGTTCCAGCTGTTTGTAGAACGACAGGTCAATATAAACCTCTGAATCTCCAGGACAATAAAACGGTCCGGAAGCGGCAGATGCAAACCCGCAGGCTGAATTTACCTGGCCGGTAAACAGGTTCAATCGGGGTTTGGAATAGTTCTTACCATATTGCGCAAAGATATTGGTCCAGACATCCTCGGTTGAGGCGAGAATGGTCTCAACAAACGCCCTGCCTTCATCATCAGCACGGGGCTGCGTGCGTTGGGTCTGTTCTACCCGAGGCGAAGAGGTATCAGGTGCAAACCCACCACCCAGACCGCCGCCAAGGCCGCCTCCCAGCAGCTTGAGCGGGTTCATCCCCAAAAACCACATGACAATGCCAATGATGATCAGCGTGCCAATACCAAAACCACCGCCACTGCCGCGACGACGTCCGGTCGGCAATTGCATGCCTCTTCCACCACGCATACCACCGGGAAGGCCAAAACCGCCTCCACCGCCTCCGCGTTGATCATCCACATTTGAGCTGCGTTTACGACCCTTCCAGCGCATCGCGGCAACCTCCCGTAACGTAAATTTTTATTGAGCCCCTTAAAGCATGTTTATTGCAGCGTATCCACATCATTTTGCGTCACCACATAGGTGGCCGTAAAGGTCACCTCATCACCGGGTGCAAGTGTATCCCATATCCCGTCATTCGCGATCCCATCCGTTGAATCTCCCGACACGCCTGCGTCCAGACTGAGGGTTTCATTTGTCGGCGCCGGTGCCGGACCCGATCCGCCATGGGCATCGGCCAATGTGACATTGGAGATAAACTGATTACCGGTATTCGCAACAACGTAGGTGTATGTCACCGTTACCCCTTCGGGCACATTCGTATCATTATCCGCTGTCTTGGTAACGGTTATAGAGGGGGTTCCCGGGACAATGACGGTCGTTGCCGATGAGGTTTCATCGGCAATTCCTTCCGTCCCATATTGGTCTGTGGTCACAGACACCGAGTTTACGAGATCAGTCCCCGCTGCAATATCAGCCGGTGTTACCACATAGCTGATTGTATATGTCCAGGTTTCTCCAGCCTCAAAAACGCCATCCGCTGTGCCGCTTTCCACTGGACCTGTTACCGTGCCGGTTGATCCATCGGGAAGGGTGTCATCCAAAACCACTCCGGTCTGATCCAATTGACCGGTGTTCTCCAGGGAAATGGTATAGTTGAGCGTAAGTGTCTCAGCGATAGAGGGGCGGTCTACGGTCTTGCTTGCGGTAAAAATTGGAAGCCGGCGAACGGCAAAATATGCGACAGGTTCAGTCGTATGATTGCGCTCGCTATCGTTCAAAATATCTTCGTCAATCGCTAGCCCAAGAGTTGTGCCCCCGACAGCACCAGCGCCAACAAATACGGCTCTACCGCCATCTCCGCCATCCTCGCCGCTCTGCGTTGCTACCGCAAACTCAAAGCTCCCTGAGAGTGAATAAGTATCAATGCCATTATCGACGCCGTTCACATTATCGGGCCCCAGATCTGCTTCGTAGGCAATGCCTGGATAGCTCCCAATACCCTGTTCTATCACGATGATACCCAGCGTCTCTGCAGCCCTGACAATATTATCCTCCCCCACATGCTTCGTGACACAAATACCGTCAGCAAACCCTGAATTATACGGAGGATTGCCACGGTTTTCACAATCATTGGCATGGAAAACGCTGAAATTCGGGTCGTTAAACGTGATAACCTGTCCCAAAACTGCAGGATTAGTGAAACCGGAAAACAGGCCAGATACATTGTTCATGGATGAGATTGAACCATTGTTGAAATTCAGCGGAACATTTCTACCGTGAGTATTAGGCGCCGCCGCCGATCTTGCCTCGATGCGTCTCCCGTCTGGCAAAATGCTGACACCGGTTTCCGCGATCAGGCAAAATACAGGACCAGGTGTAACAACTGCCGAATTACGCGGTTGCTGCAATCTTATCTGCATTCCTGTGGCCGTGATGGTTTGAATTCTTATGACAGCCGAAGGAGAAGCAGCGGATGGTAGGTTGTACGTGCAAACCGGAACAGCATTGGTATAGCTATTTTCAAATGCAACGGGTTGAAAAGTACCGCCAACGCTGGGGATGGTTATTGCCTCAACAGTAGGCGAAAGGGTAAATCCCCTCGCAGGTGTTGCCAGACAACACACGACGAGCGCAAAAATTAACAGAATGTCCTGCCGCGCTTTTTTCACTTCGCCCACCCGCAAATCGATAACATCAAAAGTTTCGTGATCTGCAATGAAGTTTCACACTTATACTGAAACACACTGTAACCATAAGTTGTACCAAAATCGGACAGCCTGTGGACAATCGAGCATTATGAACGGGTCAAATGCGACGGAAAGTTCATCGTCAATTGTGCTGTGGTTACATGGCGAAAAAATCTCTCTCCATTTCCCCAATTTCCGTGTCTTTTCCTCTTCCCCTTTTTGAGGCGTTCAACTATAGAACTCATCTAGCCAATACATTGCGAGCCATGATTCCGTGCGCCTCCCACGCGCGGCTCACTCGCGCACAAAGAAAGCATACGCTAGATGCCCGCAAGAAAAGATATTTCCTCCATCCTCATCATCGGGGCTGGGCCAATCGTTATCGGCCAGGCTTGTGAGTTTGACTATTCTGGTACACAGGCGTGTAAGGCGCTTAAGGCAGAGGGCTACCGGATCATTCTGGTGAACTCCAATCCGGCCACGATCATGACCGACCCCGATCTGGCGGACGCAACCTATATCGAGCCAATCACACCGGAAATTGTTGCCAAAATCATTGCCAAGGAACGTCCGGACGCCCTGCTACCCACCATGGGCGGTCAAACCGCACTCAACTGCGCGCT
>JASJDO010000050.1 GCA_030065115.1 Rhizobiaceae bacterium
AGAGGTGTTGATATCATCCAGAACTGCGAAGTAACCGATATTCGTGTCGAGGGCGACAAGGTGCTTGGCGTGGAAACCAATCGCGGTTTTATCAAGGGCAATCTTCGTCGTATGACCTGCCACGGCCATACCGACTTTCTTGCCCTTGATAAAACCGCGATTGGTTTCCACGCCAAGCACCTTGTCGCCCTCGACACGAATATCGGTTACTTCGCAGTTCTGGATGATATCAACACCTCTAGTGTCGGCGCCTCGAGCATATCCCCAGGCCACCGCGTCATGGCGAACAGTCCCACCCCGGCGCTGCATTAAACCGCCCTGGATCGGGAAACGGGCATTGTTGAAGTCAAGGATAGGCACCAGTTCTTTCAGCTGTGCCGGATCGAGGAGTTCAGCGTCAATACCGGCCATGCGCATTGCATTGCCACGTCGGGCAAACGCATCGCGTTGCGGATCGGAGTGAAACAGATTGATCACACCGCGTTGCGAAACCATGGCATTGAAATTGAAGTCTTGTTCCAGCCCCTCCCATAGTTGCATCGATTTTTCATAGAAATGCGTGTTTGGCCCAAGCATGTAGTTTGAACGCACGATGGTCGTATTACGGCCAACATTGCCACCACCGATCCAACCCTTTTCAAGCACCGCAACATTGGTAATACCGTGCTCTTTTGCCAGGTAGTACGCAGTAGAAAGGCCATGCCCGCCGCCGCCAATAATGATGACGTCATACTCTTTCTTGGGTTCCGGATCCCGCCATGCGCGGGTCCAACCTTTATGTCCTGTCAGCCCCTGCCAAAGGACAGAAAGTGCGGAATATTTCATGGTCGCAACTTAACTCCAAGGATATGGGCTGTTTGAAACAGGATGCAGTTTTCCTTCAGCAAAGCGTGAGAACCTGAACGGTTCAAGCAATTCCTGTTTTTCTCCAAGGATTTCATCAGCAATCAGATGACCCACGCCTATCATTTTCCAACCATGGTTCGAGTCAGCAATCATCGCAACGTTTTCACGGAAATGATCGATCACCGGGAAACTGTCTGGAGTGAAGCACCCAATGCCACCAGAAGCTTCTTTGTGATATTTCGGCATCGTGCCTTCAAAACGTTTTTGGCAATGCGCAAGTGCAGACACCCACATGTGGGCAAATTCAGCAGATGCTACGAATTCCGGGCTTGCTGGTCCATAGGGATCGATTGCAACTTCATCGACCGGTGTATCCACTTTGTAAGGTGATGCACCGCCCTGAACGCCACCAAAATGCCAATCCGGCTTGTAGTAAATGCCCCACATCTCATCGGTAACTTTTGAACCATCAACAGTAGAGTAAAGCGTTGCATCTGTGTCGACATGAATAACCGGCGGCATCTTGCCGTCATTATCCATCATCATTTCCGGGTCCACCTGCAACACACCTTCTTCAAGCTGCCAGAAGCGCCACATGTCTACACCATCATGGGTTTCGCCCTGAAGGTCTTTCAGCGTGATCTGCTTGGGCATATCCAACATGTCCCAGAAATCCCGCGCCCATGGTCCCGCGCCGACGATGACTTGCTCACATGAGATGTTGCCTTTGTCTGTCTCTACAGCGCTTACCGCACCTGATCCGTTTTCAGAGACAAACCCTTTTACGGTTACCCCTGTGATGATGCGAACACCCAGCGCTTCAACCTTGTCGGCTAATGCATACATGGTCTTTGTCTGGTTGGAATAACCGCCGCGTTTCTCATGGAGAACCGAAGTAATGCCCTGCGCCTGCCAATCATCAAAGATGCCGCGCATATAATGCGTACATTTTTGCTCGCCTTCAATGAACTCGCTCTCATAACCAATGGCCTGTTGCTGCTCATAGATTGAGCGAACATCTTCGCGCATCGATTCAGACGAAATCTGCATATACCCAACTGGGTGATACGACAGACCTTCAGGGTCACTTTCCCAGATATCGACTGAGTGAGCCATGAGCTTACGCATGGCAGGCTGGAAGTAGTTGTTTCGCACAACACCACAGGCCACGCCTGACGCCCCTGCGGCGATCCCGGACTTCTCAAGAATAACAATGTCCTCACCTGAACCCTTGCCGCTCTCTTTTAATCGTTCAGCGAGCCTCCACGCGCTGGACATGCCGTGAATACCAGCACCGATTATCACGTATTTGGAATGTTCTGGAAAAGCCATGATCTCAATCTCCTCAATCGTGACGATAGAATGCTCGGATGAGAAAATATCTGAAATAATTTTCTGGACACGTTTAATAACATAAGAGACACTTCTGTTGAATAAATAGCTCAATCTGAAACCGAATGACCCACTCACATTTTTCGTTTGTATTGATACCTGGCTTTTCTCTGGTCGCGTTCTCTTGCGCAATTGATGCGCTGCGTGGCGCGAACTTGATTCTCGACCAAGCCTATTACGATTGGGCTTCATTAAGCCCTGATGGCAGGCCGGTAATATCTTCAAGCGATATTGAGGTACCCACGGTAGCAGTGAAAAAATCCCGCAATAGTGATCTGATCGCGATTTGTGGCGGGGTAAGTTCTCATACTTATCATGACCCGGAACTTACTGGCTGGTTACACGAGCAAGCCAGTCAAAAGAAGCGGATCGGTGCGATTTCAGATGGTTCTTATGTTGCAGCGGAAGCAGGCCTGTTTGACCAGGCACCATCCACCATCCATTGGCGATGTCAGGATGCCTATCGCGAACGCTTTCCACACCTCGATATCCGAGCATCCATGCTGGAGATTTCTGACAAACGGTTCTCATGTGCCGGCGGTACCGCCAGTCTTGATCTGATGTTGCACTTTATTCAGGAAGAACATGGTGGTGAATTGGTCAGCCTGATCGCGCAGAACTTTTTTCACGACACCGTCCGGGATGGCACCCGAGAACAACATCTCATGAGCGCATTTCGCGTTGCCGGGAAAAACCCAGTCCTGTCCGAAGCCATTTTGCTCATGGAGCGCCATCTTGAGCAACGTTTGACCATCGGTCAGGTTGCCGAACGGGTGAATATCTCCCGTCGACAACTGGATAGAATTTTCCAACAAAGCGTGGGCAAGTCACCGCAGGCGTTTTACAGGGATCTACGGTTGACCCGGGCTTCTGTTCTCCTGGCGCAAACCAATATGAGTGTTGGCGAGATTGCGCTTGGCTGCGGGTTCCAAACTGCTTCGCATCTGGGCCAGCATTTCAAAGAACGATTTGGCGCAACTCCCGGAGTCTACAGAAAGTCTATCGGTTCAACGTTGTGAGTTTCCGCTTGACGCGCGCTTACCAAAAAGCAACATCCAGAAGATGGCAAATTCGAATTCCTCACAGGCCTTGCGCGGTTCACTGTCCGTTTTCTTTGGCGCTTCTCTCTGGGGCCTCTTCTGGATTCCATTGCGTTATTTTGATGAGGCCGGCCTAGAGACAATGTGGAGTGTGTCGGCTGCAAATGCCGCAGCTGTTTTGGTTGCAGTACCTGTTGCTATTTGGGCAGGAGAATTCAAACGCGAACATCTCAAGTGGCTCTTGATACTTGGAGCAGGAATGGGTGCAGCAAACATTCTTTACCTTGCCGGGCTTATCCTCTCTGATGTTATCCGCGTGACATTCCTTTTCTATCTCCTGCCTATATGGGCGACGATATTTTCAAAACTATTATTCAATGAACCCTTAGGCAGGGCCAGAATATTAGCAGTCATTATAGCCTTTGTTGGCATATGGTTTTTGTTAGGGGGAGGGAGTTGGCCAGTTCCTGAAAACCTGGGAGATGTATTTGCCATTTTCTCCGGAATGGCTTGGGCGTTTGGCCTGACGATGATCCGCGGTAAAAATGATCTTGGGTCATTCGCAACCACCGCAATTCACCATATATTTGCGCTGATTTTTGGTTTGGCACTGGGTTTTGTTTTGTTCAACGTATCTCCAGATCTTCAACCTGCTTTCCCAACACTCTCCGATAAAGCACATCTGATGCTGCCAGTCTTTGCTTTTGGTGTTTTCATGCTTTGGGCAACCATGGCTGGCCAAATCTGGGGCGCCAAACACATAGCGGCAACAACAGCGGCACTTCTAACAATGTCTGAAATTCTGGTTGCGACCGCTTCTGCAACGCTCATAGGCAACGAGACACTGCCGCTAATCTCATGGTTTGGCGGCGGCTTGATCATTGTGGCGATTTTCGTGGATGTCTACGGATCATCGAATGGTTGAAGTGCTTGGTCTGACTTTACCACTCTTTGGGCTGATTCTGCTTGGCTTTATGGGCGGAAAAATTTCAAACCAGCCCTTGGATGCTCTGGGGTGGCTCAACACTTTCATAATATATTTTGCGCTTCCTGCCCTTTTCTTCAAACTGCTTTCAACCACACCAATTGATCAACTCGCAAATTGGCAATTCGTTTTTGCCAATATCGGAATCACATTCCTGATTTTCTCTCTGACTTTTTTGTTCGGAATGCTGGGAACGCGCGGAAATATCGGCGAGAGCACAATTCAGGGTCTCGCAGGCGCTTATGGCAATATCGGCTATATGGGACCAGCAGTTGCTATCCTCGCATTGGGTGAGAAAGCCGCCATTCCTGTTGCGATTATTTTCTGTTTCGAAAACATCATGCATTTCGCGATCGCTCCGGCCATGATGGCGATATCGGGAGAAGAACAAAAAAAGCCGCTGGCGCTATTATTGGACATTGTGCGCAAGATTGTGCTGCATCCCTTTATCTTGGCAACAATAGCTGGCGTCGCAGCCGCCGCTGTTCAATTTTCTGCCCCCATACCGGTAGAGCGGCTGATAGACTATCTGGCCCAAGCTGCTGCCCCGTGTGCCCTGTTTGCGATGGGTGTGACGCTTGCCCTGCGCCAGATGAACAGAATTCCTTATTCGCTTGGATATATTGTTCCTATCAAACTTATATTGCATCCACTGCTTATGTATGTCGGACTTAGCTGGGCGGGAAATTTTGATCCAACATGGATGTATGTAGCTGTATTGCTTGCATCCTTGCCGGTTGCGACCAATGTTTTTGTCATCGCTCAACAATACAATGTCTGGGTGGAACGTGCTTCAGCGAGCATCATGATAACAACAGCAGCATCTGTCCTGACAGTCTCCTCCCTGTTGTTTCTGCTCACAACCGGACAGCTTGAGCCTGACCTCTTCCCGTAGTCAGCGGTTTGGCAGACCGGGTCTTCCGGCCTCTTTGGGATTATGGCGAACAAAATCCGCCTTGATCGCTTCTGAGCCGGAAATCTCAACGTCATGACGCCATCCTGGCGGATTGAACAAATAGCCAATCCGGTCACCGAATTTCAGACCAGGTCGTGCCGCATCGCGGAACATGTCTACCCATTCATGAAACGCTACCCGGAACGGATTGAAAGTTCCGATATTCTTCACAAGGCCATATCTCGGACTGTCTTCCGGAAGTTCTTCCACAAAGGTTCCGAACATCCTGTCCCAGATGATTAAAGTGCCGGCATAGTTTGCATCGAGATAGCGCGGATTGGTTGCATGGTGAACACGATGGTGAGACGGGGTATTCATGATCGCCTCAAACCATTTCGGCATTTTGTCGATTGCTTCGGTGTGAATCCAAAACTGGTAAACCAGATTAATCCCACCTACGAAGACGATCAGTGCCGGATGAAACCCTAACAAGACAAGGGGAATACGAAGGACAAACATGCCGGTGAAGACACCGGTCCAGCTTTGCCGCAAGGCTGTGGACAAATTGTAGTGCTGACTGGAGTGATGGATGACATGCTCCGCCCAGACCCACCGGCAACGATGTGCTATGCGATGATACCAATAGTATCGAAGGTCATCGATGATGAAACACGACAAAACCCAATACCATTCAAAACCGATGGTGAAAAACCTGAATTCATAGCTCCAACTTAAAACACCATACGCAACAAAGCCGAATATCAATCCGGCAACCACATTGCCCACGCCCATCAGTAGGCTGGTTGTTGTATCGCGGGTTTCAAACCCTTCCACGCCTCGCATTTTGCGCAGGACAAACAGTTCAATCAGGATCAAAGTGACAAACGCAGGAATTGCCAATTGGGTGACTGCAGGAAAATTCGGAATGATCAGATCCATCTCAATTCTTCTCCATATTCACGAATCCGGACAGCCATGGCCGTGCGTTCAAGCTTTCGTTTTCGAATGACACCGATTTGAGTGTAAAATCATTCAATCGAAACTCAAATCCGGCGCTTCGCGTTTCGAAACCGATTACAGAACTCTTGTCCAGTAATCTTGTGAGGTGATTTTGACCCATCTGATGAACCATGCCAATTGCATTGTCATCCACGAGCCTCAGCAAAGCATTCTTTCCGTCATCGGAGATTAGGATTTCGTCCACAACCGCATTTGGAAAATCGTTCAAGAAATGATCTTTGGCTTGGCAGGCTGTGAGCGGCGCTCTTGACCGGCCTCGGTTAACCCACCAAACAAGGCCAATTACCAACGGCAGGCCAACCAAAATCATGGGAACTAGGATCGAAAGTGGCATCAACTCCTCATTCGTGAGCCGGATGGATCAAACAACGGTTCGACATTGATCCGCGCTGGACGACGTACACCAAGAATTTCAATTTCGAACAAGCCGTCTTCTTCGCGTTCTGCCAGTTCGGCCGGTATATACCCCTGCCCCAATGAGGCTTTGACGTGATGGCCATATCCGCCCGACGTAATCCAGCCAACAACTCGCCACTCTCCGTCTTGCGCGGGAGGCTTTGGCGGTATCTCATTGCCGTTGGCATCAAACCGCGTAGCCCCATAGCCATGCGGTTTGGTGATTGTATCGTATTCCTTTTCACCCACTTTGGCCCAAATCGGTTCATCAGCCATAATGTCAGCAGTATCCGCTTCAATGACAAAGGAAACCCGCCTTAGCTTGGGACCATCAGCGTGTTCGCGTGCTGCCGCTTCGCGACCAATAAAGTCATTTTTTGAAAGTTTGATAAAGCGATCCATTGACGCTTCATATGGGCCATAGATTGGGCGCAACTCACCAAACCAGGTCGGGAAATTTTTCTCAAGACGCATTGAGAGCAAAGCCCGCATCCCAAAGTCTACGATATCAAATTCAGCCCCTGCCTCTTTTATGCCAGCATAGACCTTCCGTTCATAGGTTGGCTCCATCCAGATCTCATAACCAAGATCTCCGGAGAACGTGACGCGGTTCACGATACAAGGTGCACCATTCACATCCAGCTCACGGATGTCCATGAAGCGGAACGCTTCATTGGATACATCCTCATCGCATAATTTCTCCAGAACCTTTCGAGAATTTGGACCCGCGATCGATAGACCCACAAGGTTCATTCCATATCGCGAAATTGAGACAGATCCATCATCCGGCATGTGTTTTTCAAACCACCGCATATGATATTTCTGGGCGGCACTTGATCCCCACATACGGAAGTTTCCATCGCCAAGTTTGCCAATTGTAAAATCACCAATCAGCTTGCCGTTCTCGTTCAACATCGGAGAAAGCGCCAGACGACCTTGCTTGGGCATGGTGTTACACAACATGCGGGACATGAACGCTTCCGCACCCTCACCTGTGATCTTGTATTTGGCAAAATTGGCAATTTCAGTCACGCCAACCGAATTGCGTACTGCATTCACCTCACGAGCCACATGTTCAAAATCGTTAGACCGATGGAAAGACAGAATATCGTGTGCTTCTTCAGCAGAGGGCGCAAACCACAGGGGAACTTCAAGTCCCCAAGTATCGCCCATCACCGCATGGTTTTTGTCTTTCATTTCATCATAAAGCGGTGTTGTTTGCTGTGGGCGCGCTGCTGGCAATTCTTCATTCGGAAACCGGATCGAGAAGCGCTTGGAATAGTTCTCGCGAACTTTCGCGTTTGTGTACCGCAAGGTTGCCCATTCCCCGAAGCGGGTAACGTCCATACCAAACACATCATGGCCGGGGTCACCGTGAACCATCCAGTTGGAAAGCGCCAAACCAACACCGCCCCCCTGACTGAAACCCGCCATGACCGCGCAAGCACACCAGAAATTTGTCAATCCATCTACTGGGCCTACCAACGGATTACCGTCGGAGGCAAAGGTGAATGGCCCATTGATGATTTGCTTTATTCCAGCCTTTTCCAGTGCAGGAAAATGCTTGAACCCGATCTCAAGTGATGGCGTGAGACGATCAATATCCGGCTGAAGCAATTCATGGCCAAAGTCCCAGGGAGTGTTCACAGGGGACCACGGTTTACAGGCTTTTTCGTAAGTACCCAGCAACATGCCCTTGCCTTCCTGACGGGTGTAAATCTCACCCTTGAAGTCAATGACGTGCACCAACTCGCGCCCGGTCTGCTGGTTGTACTCCACCACTTCGGGCATTTCTTCAGTGAGCAAGTACATGTGTTCCATGGCAAGCAAAGGCAGTTCAAGACCAACCATGCGTCCGACTTCACGTGCCCATAGCCCGCCAGCGTTCACGACATGCTCCGCTTTGACCGTTCCTTTTTCGGTCGCCACATTCCACATGCCATCACTGTCCTGTGTGAGATCAACAACCCGGTTTCGAAGTTCGATCTCCGCCCCAAGATTGCGTGCGGCTTTTGCGTAAGCATGGGTGGTTCCCGACGGATCAAGATGCCCCTCCACCGGATCCCATAATCCGCCGACAAAGTTTGTCTCATCCAAAATCGGAAACATGGCTTTTGCTTCTGAGGGCGTCACCAGTTCGGTTTCCATGCCAAGGTAACGGCCCTTGGCATGAAGTGTGCGAAGGAAGTCCATACGCTCCGGGCTGTCTGCCATCATGAAGCCCCCAACCAGATGGAGGCCGCATTCCTGGCCCGAAATCTTCTCAAGTTCCTCATATAGACTGATCGTATAGGCTTGCAGCTTCGCAACGTTCGGATCGCCATTCAGTGTATGAAATCCACCCGCAGCATGCCAGGAAGAACCTGACGTTAGCTCGGAACGCTCGATCAGAATGACATCGGTCCAACCGGCCTTTGCAAGGTGAAACAAAACGGAACAACCGACGACACCACCGCCGATTACCACTGCACGATATTGATCTTTCATTTATTGCTCCCTGTAGCGCTAACGCTCTCATCGCCTCTTAATTTTTCCCGGTCGCGCTGACACGCTCTTCGCCTCTTGTTGCCCCTATCCGATCACCGAAAAGGAAGAGTTGGGGTTAATTTCTCGATTGCGAGAAAATGTTCCCAGTGAAATGGTGTGTCCAATATTCTCAAGATGGAACTGGACCGGCTCAACATCGTGGTCCTGTCCACTTTCACAGGCCTCAATAATCGCTGTCATCATCTTTCCCGCAACCGGAGCATTCTTGAACTGATTGCCGGATGTGCCGCAGGCCATGTAGAAACCTGGCAAATCGGATTTGTCGTAGATTGGAATCCAGTCCTCGGTCACATCGTATAGCGCAACAACACCTTTTGCCTGTTCCGGAATCCCCAACCAGGGAAGCCTTTGCGCGAGGCGCATCACAAGAGTTTTGTTCTGCTCAGTAAATTCCGTGTTGTAATTGTCTGGATCGTCCACCCACTCTTTTTCATCGCAGGCGGGATCTTCTGAGCCAATCAGAATATGATTGCCAACTTCCGACCGGGCATAGGTTGCGATATCAGAATCGGAGTAAACAAAACCACCCTTGCCATAATCAATATTCATCTGAGAAGGCACATGGGCAACTTCATGACGCAGCGCCCTGGTTGACATTTTCATTGTATCTTTGACACCCGCCATCTCATTGAGGATCGATGAGTGCGGACCGCCTACATTCACCACAACCCTGGCGTCGATTTCGGTTCCGTCTTTCAGTGTTACTCCGGCAACACGACCATCAGCTTGGCGTATTTCTACGATTTCGGTATTGAACATAAACTCTGCGCCATGCGCCTCAGCCGCCCGCTGGGCATTGTGGGCTGAGAGTTTAGGATCGGAAACGTATCCACCGCACGGGAAGAAAACCGCGCCATTGACTGCATCACCAGTCGCTTCGCCGAAGCCATCGTCGTGGATGGTTTTTGCTGGAGAAAATTGCCGCGTATCAGCATCTGTGAATTTCGCCGGAATTTCCTGCGTCGTCACATGCTCATATGGACACCCCAGTTTTTCCATGGTGGCACAAACTTTTTCAAGGTTCTGATTGTGATCGTCTTTTATTACCAGACAGCCGGTGTCATGATATTTTATCAGCCCCTGCTCATCTTCCGCTCCGAGGTATACCGCCCAATCTTTCCAGTAATGCCAGCCCTCGTAAGCGATGGCACAAGTCTCATAGGCGGAATAGTAAGTCCGGATGATAGCACAAGAGCCTGAAGTCGATCCGTATCCTGCTTCCGGAAGCTTGTCGATCGAAAGTGTCTTCCAGCCTTTTTTTGCCAATTCGAATGCAACGCAAGACCCGATAACGCCTGCCCCAATGATAATTGCATCGACCTGCTTACTCACTTTCTTCCTCCACTATATTCGATGACAGAATTCACCACATGCAAGTGCAGCGCAAGCGCCTATTTGCGACTTAAAAATCGCAAGCGATAACTTGATCAAATAGCTTTGATGACGAACCTGGAAATCGCATCTGTATGGAAGTTTGCGTAACCATCCTGTTGAACCAGAGTATGGTCTTTTGTGTATTTGTGAAACGCTGGCAGTTTGTAAAAAGGCACTGCCGGATATGAATGATGTTCAGCGTGAAATGCCATGTTCCATGTGATCCAGCGCACCGCGTTTGTGGTGAACGTGGTGCGTGAATTTTTCAACATGTTTGTTTCATGCGGGCAGAACAGGTGTTCAGCCAATAAAGCCAATCGCAAAAACGGCTGCCCAAGCAATGCAGGGATGACCCAAAGATACAACGCAATCCAATTGTCGAATACAAAAGACAAAATAAGGATAAATGCATAGATCAGGAGGTAGATGAATGCTTCTTTTTGCACGCGCGCCTTTCCACGACCCGGAACAAAGCTGTCTTTGGCGGTCCCGCTTGCATTCCTCAGCAAGACGGTCATCTGGGAAAACCAATACGGAATTCCGGACACATGCCAGATATATTGGCCCAATGTTGAAGGTCTTGGGCTTGCAAGCTCGGGATCTCTTTCCTGATCATTGGTGTGACGATGATGAGCAAAATGAAAATAGCGGAACCATTGCGGTGGCAGGAGCAGCACAAGCCCTGACAACCTGGCAGTCCAGACATTAAGCCAATAGGTTTTGAAGGCAGTCCCGTGAATGCTCTCGTGTTCGGCAGAAAACAAAAAAGACAGCAATATGCCATGCACAATCATGGCAATTTGCCAAAGCGGCCATCCGAAAATTATCCAAGAGCCGGTTATACCCAACATGAACACATGGGAGCCAATTCTCAGCAGTCCTGCCCTGTCAGATTTTTCAACGAGAATTTGTCGCTCATCATCAGACAGGCTTGCTATAAGCTCCACGTGGGTTAAGGATGGCTCGGTCATTGGCAACTCAAATTTGCAGGTTAGGCATGCATCCCACAAAACTTACCGTCAGAAAAGACCGCAAGTCATTGGAAATTGCGTTTGGGGAAAGCGAAACCTACGAGCTTTCGGCAGAAATTTTGCGGGTACTTTCCCCTTCCGCGGAAGTTCAGGGACATTCTCCCGAACAGCGCAAAACCGTCAGCGGAAAACGCAATGTCCAAATCATGCAAATGGAGCCGGTCGGAAATTATGCTGTGCGGATCATATTCGATGATATGCATGAAACCGGAATTTTCACTTGGGCCTATTTTCAAGAGCTTGGCAAAAACAAGGATGAAAAGTGGAACGCCTATCTCGCTGAATTGGAAGAAAAGGGTTATTCACGAGAGCCAAAGGGGTTTTAGGGTGCGACCATGCTGACGATCTATTCTGAAGACCATAGGAAACGAGACGCCAAAACAGAACTGCTTGGGGGGCAACTTATTCCACCATTTGAAAAACCATCTAGGATGGATTTCATTCTAGACCGCATTCACAGCGAGGGGCTCGGTGAGGTTATTGCGCCACGTGAATTTGGCATGGAGACCATTCTGAAAATTCACGACCATCACTATGTGAAATTTCTGCAAACCGTCTGGGCAGAATGGGCTGAAGCTGGAATGAAAGGCGAAGCAATTGCCGCATCCTGGCCTGCCCGACGGATGCAGCAAAGATGCCCGACCGATATTGACGGCAAACTGGGATATTATGCACTGGCGGCTGAGACCTCGATTACCGAAGGAACTTGGGATGCGGCAAAGGCAAGCACCAATGTTGCATTGGAGGCAGCGTCACGTTTAACGCAAGAAAGTGCAGTTTTTGCGTTGTGCCGTCCACCCGGCCACCACGCAGCGTTAGACATGTATGGGGGGTATTGTTTCCTCAACAATGCCGCGCTCGCGGCGCAATCATTGTTGGATCAAGGTGCCGAGCGAGTTGCTATACTGGATGTCGATTTTCATCATGGGAATGGAACACAGGACATATTCTACACGCGTGATGATGTGCTTTTCATCTCCATTCACGGACAACCGGAAGACGCGTTCCCGCATTTTCTGGGTTATGAAGACGAGACGGGGCAAGCTGCTGGCGAAGGATATAATCGCAATTTTGCGCTTCCCCCTGGCACACCGTTTGGACCCTGGCGTGATGCCTTGAAAAAGTCGCTGGACATCATTGGCAAGTACGGACCTAATGCTCTGGTCATTTCATTGGGAACCGATACGTTTGAGAAAGACCCGATAAGCTTCTTCAAGCTCACCTCAGACGACTTTTCGATCTACGGATCCGATCTGGCACAAGCAAATCTTCCAACGCTCTTTGTTATGGAAGGCGGTTACGCGGTAGAAGAAATCGGCATAAACACGGTGAATGTGTTGCAAGGATTTGAACATGCATAGAATCGACAATCTGCAATATGCCAAATGGTCGGAGAAGATTTTCAGACAAATGCGCGAAGGCAATGTCGACGCAGTCCACGCGACGATTTGTTACCATGAGAATTTTCGTGAGACGGTCGCCAATATTGAACAATGGAACCGTTGGTTTGAACAGTTTCCCGAACTGATTTTCCATGGGAAAACCGGCGATGATGTCCGGCTGGCACGTGAGAGCAAAAGAACAGCCATATTCTTTGGATTTCAAAACCCCTCGCCAATTGAAGATGATATTGGCCTCGTAGAAATTTGCCATACGCTAGGCGCGCGGTTCATGCAGCTCACTTATAACAATCAATCACTGCTTGCGACCGGCTGCTATGAAGCCGAGGATACAGGTCTGACGCGTATGGGTAAACAGGTCGTCAGAGAAATGAACCGGGTTGGCCTGGTGGTTGATATGAGCCATTCAGCAGAGCGCTCCACCCTCGACACGATCGAATATTCAGAGCGCCCAATTGCAATCACCCACGCAAATCCGGCATTTTGGCATCCCGCACTTCGCAATAAATCTAACGAAGTCCTCAAGGCTCTGGGCGAATCCGGTGGAATGCTCGGATTTTCAATCTACCCGCATCATCTGAACAACGGCTCGAATTGCACTCTTCAAGATTTTTGCGACATGATTGCGAGAGCAGCGGACCTTATGGGCGCACAGAACATAGGGATCGGCACTGATTTGTGCCAGGATCAACCCGACAGTGTAGTAGAATGGATGCGTGTGGGGCGTTGGTCGAAGGAAATCGACTATGGTGAAGGTTCAAAGGACAATGCTGGCTTTCCGACGATGCCTGATTGGTTCTGCGACAATCGGGACTTTGACAATATCGAGCAAGGACTAAAGAATGCAGGCCTGAGCCAATCAAACGTTGTGGGTGTGATGGGTGAGAACTGGCTTCGTTTTTACGACGAGAATTTCGGGCCACTTGGAGGGGTTCGTGAAAACAGATAATGGTCAAATGCCGGATCCTGTTCCACAGCGTCCGCCTGAAAAAGTCATGCGACTCGCCCGACTTGGCTCGTTTCATCAGTCGCGACTAAGTTTCATGCGCGTATTGCTGCGCAAGATGAAGCTGGAAAACTGGACGGTTGAAAGACCCATCTGTGAATTGGATGATAAAGGTGTCGGCGTTGTTACATATCGCTGCAAGGGACCGGACCGTACCTATACGCTGATTGCTTTCGCGCATGATCTTCCAGCCGAGAAACGCTCTGATAGGGTGATTGCAGATGCGTGGGATGCGACATTTACGCTCTATGATGGAGAACCTGATTCGGAAGACATTGAGAGGCTCTCTCGTAATGTGCCACTACAGGAAGCGGGTCGTATCACAGAGACTGAATTTGTTTTGTCCCGCGCCAACAAGTCAGTCAGGCTGTTTGACTATGTTCGGGATTGTTTGGCCCGCGGTGAGCAACCGGAAGCTGAAAAACTGGATGATGTCGGCTATTTGATGCGAACCACTGCTGTCTATGGGTCAGGCAAATTTGGTGCAGCTGATCGTTCAAAATGGGCTGGAAGAAATGAGTTCAAAGGGTCCTTTCAACCTGAATTGATGGCTGTTTGGCTGGTACGTTGTTTTGCTTCGGACTGGGTCGAACATATGGCGCGGGTTCAGGGTGGCGAAAAGGCAGTGGCCCTTTCATCGCCCTTGAAGCGCCGCCTTGGAATTGGAAATTCAACCGGATTGGGGATGGCGCCATTCCTGATTAAACACCCTGCACTTATTCACTCCTGGATAAATGCGCGAGAGGCAGCTCTTGCAAGGGTCAGGAATATCGAAACGGTTTCTGATGAAGAGATTTCAAGTTTTACGGTTCTCGTGAAGCGAGCTTTGAAAAATGCAATGGATTGGCATTCACAAAGCGAATTGCAGATACCAAAAATCAAAGCTCTGAGAGAAGATTTGCAAAAACTTCTGGATGTTGTGCAGTCAGATTTCGTGAAAGCACCAAGACCGTGGGATGCCCTTTATGAATGGTCTGAAGAAAACCTGAGCCTTGAAGGGCAGGAACAAACCGTATCGCTTCTCATTGAACCGCACGGAAGCATGGTGGACAGTCTTGCTGAATCCATGTCAGCGGACGAGATCGAGACTTTTCGAATTGATGGCAGCAGAACCACTGAGCAAGTGCTTAAGTCTATTCATAAACACTATGGATGGGCAAAGGCGATCGCCTTTGATTCAAAACCTGCGCAAGCCCGTGTCTGGTATGTGTCGGCGGAAAAACTCGAACCGCGTCTAGGAGAGCGATTTGAGGAAGATATTGAAGCTTATGAACAGGCACTAGCGCCCGCCCGCGACGCAATGCGACTGCGCTTTGCGCTCCTCAATGAGCAACCAGACGAAACAATGGCTATGTTTTTGTTGCACCATCCGGAACATCGTCATGTCGTGCGCCGTTTGCAGGTTCTTGATACTGCACCATATGGCGAATTGCGCGACAACACGATCGATGAAAAGATGCTTCCGATCGATTTGCTCCGGTGCAAGTTGTCGTTTTTCGGGGCAACAAAGTTTGATCCAAAGTCAGATCGCTGGGTCCGTATCACCATGTATCAACATGCTCCTTATCCGGACGAGATTGAGGAGTTGGACCCAGATGACTGTTTTCTGCCAGGGATCAATCCATGAGCTGGTCAATGGGCGAAACACAAGACCTTGCAACGCGCGCATGCAAGGGTGCAGGCTTGCCATGGGGACTGGCTGAAGAAGCCGCATTTGCGGTTTCATGGCTTGAACAACGCGACTTACCGGGTCTTGAAGCATTGGCTGAGTATCTTACTGGCATAGGCCAACCGAATGACTATCACGCTGGCTTTTGTCCGATTGGAAATGGTAGTTGGATATCCGATACTGGAAGTTGGTTTGGAAGTTTCCCGCTTGACGTCAGGCAACCTCTTTTGCTCGTGCCATTTATTGCACAGGTTATCAAACAAAACAGCTTGATTTTAAGCTGGTCAAATAATCAGATTTTGATTTCGGCAAACAATGCTGAGATATCCCATGCGGGATTGATTGTTGGACGCAGGGTGGAGCATTGCGAACTTGCTGCAGACAAGCAAATGACAGAAGATACTGGCCGTTTAGACCGAATTCCTGAAAGTCGCAGCGAATGGATTGAAGTGCTTCTCGAATTTGCACAGCGCACTTATGCGCCCGCCAGCGAAATGTCACGTCTGTTGGGTGCCGGTGCCGGCATTAATGACAATGACTAAGTTTGAAGCATTGCTGCCTGCGATTGATACCTGACATCAAACGCCGGAACATGCCCTATACGGGCATCAAATCACTTGCGGTCGTTTATTGAGTTGCAGCGCCTTCTGGTGGCCCCTCATCAAAACCAACATAAATGACGAGGTTTTCCTTTTCCGGTGCAGGAATGAAAATATTGCCGTCAACAAAACTAAACGTTGCAGTACTTCCCCCCTCAGGAATGGAGACCGGAACCTGATGGAGTTGTGAGTACAGGACATCTTTTGCTGTACTGACAACCGCAACACGAATGGGCGTATCGATTGTGCCTGTCGCGCCAGTCGGACCATTGATCACTCTTCCTCTGATACCCACACGGATATTCAGCTGATCACCTGTATAGTTGCACTCACGGGCAACTTCTCGGACAGTCGCCTGATACTTCAGTGAATTCAGCGCACCCGGATCGTCTTTCGAAACGCCATTCTCATAAGTCCGATAGGTTTCCGTTCCCGCACGGATAATCGTGCGAGGGCAAAACGCCCGCAAATTTTTCGTCGGGTCACGTTCTGCCACCTGCACCTGCTGACCAGGCTCCAGATTTTTGACAAGATCGTCGGTACTTGTTCCTCCGGTACCCGCTGAATTACAGCCAGCGATCAAAACCAAACTACTTAAACAAGCCGCTATCCTCAGTCTTTGTGTTGCCATCCTACCCATGTCCCATTTTCATCTTGCATCTCACAGGGATTACCCCTTTTTAATTGCAACAACACCTTATAAGCGTCTAAAAGACGGCGATCAAATGGTCTAACATTAAAAATTCACTTAACTCTTCCGGCTTGCCCATGAAATATGTCAGCACACGTGGCTCTGCTCCCGTCCTAGGCTTTAAAGATGTCCTCCTTTCCGGGTTGGCCCGCGACGGTGGACTGTATATCCCGGAGAATTGGCCTGAGCTTTCTGAAAATGAAATTTCAACCATGGCAGGCAAACCCTACGCCGAAGTCGCCAAAATGGTACTTTACCCGTTTGTTGAAGGGGAAATCGACAGGCAGGCTTTTGAACAAATGGTAGACGACGCTTACGCGAGTTTTCACCACCCCGCTGTCGCTCCGATGGTACAACTGAACGATAATCATTGGCTGCTTGAACTGTTTCACGGACCCACTCTTGCCTTCAAGGATGTGGCCATGCAGTTACTTGCCCGATTGATGGATCACGTTCTCGCAGAACGCGGACAGAGGGCAACGATTATCGGAGCGACCTCCGGCGACACCGGCAGTGCAGCAATCGAAGCTTTCAAAGGGCGCGATAATACTGACATTTTCATCCTGTTTCCAAAGGGAAAAGTCTCCCCTGTCCAGCAAAGACAAATGACAACGGTGACCGATGCAAACGTCCATTGTTTGGCAATTGAGGGTGATTTTGATGCATGTCAGGCGATCGTCAAAGACATGTTCAATAATCTCGAGTTTCGCGATCGCTTGCAATTGTCTGGTGTAAACTCCATCAACTGGGCCCGTATCATGGCTCAGATCGTCTACTATTTCACCGCTGCAGCAAGTATCGGCTCTCCGCAGCGCAAAGTCTCTTTTACCGTTCCGACCGGAAATTTCGGAGACATATTTGCCGGATATGTGGCAAAACGCATGGGGCTTCCGGTGGACAGGCTTGTAATTGCGACAAACCGGAACGATATCCTCACTCGCACGCTAGCAACGTCGCGATATGAAAAGGCCGAAACCGCGCCAACAATATCGCCGTCCATGGATATTCAGGTTTCCTCAAATTTTGAACGCTTGTTGTTTGATGCCGGTGACCGGGACGCCACAGAGGTTCAAAACCAGATGAACAGCTTGAAACAATCGGGCTCTTTTTCGATCAACGAAAAGACAATGAACAACATTCTGGCAGAGTTTTCCGCCGGCGCTTGCGATGAAGACAGCACAAAAGACCAAATCAATGCTACGCTAGACGATTGCGGCTACCTTTGCGACCCTCACACAGCGGTCGGCATTCACGTGGCAGAGCAACATTGCGCGGAAGATGTTCCAATGATCACGCTTGCGACCGCGCACCCAGCCAAGTTCCCCGCTGCTGTAGAAGATGCTAGTGGAAGACTTCCAGAGCTTCCGGCAAGAATGGGCGATATGATGTCTCGTTCTGAACGCTATGAAATATTGGCAAACGACGTCTCAGTTGTGGAAGCATTTATCGAAAGACACTCGCGCGCCGCAACAAATTCGTGACTTTGGAAACGAAATCGCTTCGTGACAAAAAGATGACAGCAACATAATGTGCATTTCATGAGTATCAATGTAACAAAACTTGAAAATGGCCTTACGGTTGTAACTGATCATATGGCTCATCTAGAAAGCGCCGCATTGGGCGTTTGGGTCAAAGCCGGCTCTCGAAATGAGAATGAAAATCAACACGGTATAGCGCATTTGCTTGAACATATGGCGTTCAAGGGTACCAAACAGCGTAGCGCTTTGCAGATTGCCGAGGAAATTGAAAATGTAGGCGGGGAACTCAACGCCGCCACCAGTGTTGAAACAACGGCTTATTACGCGAGAGTTCTCAAGGACGAGGTCTCGCGCGGCGCAGATATTCTCTATGATATTCTGGCAAATTCGACATTTGACGAAACGGAGCTTGCGCGGGAAAAACACGTCATTCTGCAGGAAATCGGTGCAGCGCAAGATAGTCCTGATGACCTCGTGTTTGATCACTTTCAGAATACAGCTTTTGGCAATCAACCGATTGGGCGCCCTATTTTGGGCACGCCAGATACCGTTAAGAGCTTCAGCGCACCTGAAATCCGGTCCTATCTCAACGAACATTATCATGGACCCAATATGGTTTTGTGTGCCGCAGGTGCTGTGGACCATGATGCTCTGGTGAAGCAGGCTGAGTCTACCTTCAACTCCTTTCCAAACGACCCAGCCCGCGAAGCATCTCAGGCGGCTTATTTCGGTGGGGAATGCATGGTGGATGATGACTACCATGAAGTACAAATGATCCTGGGCTTTGAGGGTCGGGCTTATCACGTAAAAGACTTCTATGCGTCTCAGCTTCTGGCAATGATCCTGGGCGGCGGAATGTCCTCCCGTCTGTTCCAGGAAGTCCGCGAAAAGCATGGCCTTTGTTATTCTGTTTCGTCGTTTCACTGGGGATTCTCTGATACCGGTATTTTCGGGATCCATTCTGCAACCGGTCCCGAAGACCTGCGCGAATTGGTCGAAGTGATTGTCAATGAATTGCAGCGGGCAAGTGAAGACATTGTACAGGAAGAACTCGACCGTGCCCGGGCGCAAATAAGATCAGGGCTTCTGATGGCGCAAGAAAGCCCCGCATCACGCGCTGGGCAAATTGCCAGACAAATCCTGTTATTCGGCCGACAAATTCCCAATGAGGAGTTGATCGAAAGACTGGATGCCCTTTCCGTTGGTCGCATTCGCGACCTTGCCGGACGAATCTTCCATGAATCCAAGCCAACACTCACCGCAGTTGGACCTGTGGGACCGCTTCCCAAACTCGATGAAATCCGGGACATGCTGGGAATTACAGAAAAGCAAGCTGCGGAATAACACGACAGGTATGCGGCTCATTTCCCGAATATTGCGGCAGTCAATTGACATTCCAGACAGTCACCTTGTTCTGGAGCCACCGGGGATCAGTCACTACCAACGATGGGCAAATGTCCGAAGCGAAAGCGAGGCATTTTTGAAGCCCTGGGAACCCAAATGGGCCGAAGATGACCTCACGATCATTGGATATCGTCGTCGCTTGAGCGCTTACCACAAGCACCGTCAAAGCGGTTGGGGAAGAACCTTCTTTTTACTCGATACAGAGAGTGAACAATTACTCGGCGGGGCAAGCCTTACTCGCATCCGATATGCCAATTCCCAGTCGGCGACATTGGGCTACTGGATGGGTGTTGAAAACGCAAACAAGGGCTACATGCAAAAAGCTGTTCCTGCCTTGCTCAATTACGCCTTCCAGACTTTAAAGCTGGAACGAGTTGAAGCTGCGACCCTCCCCCTAAATCACCGTTCTAAACATCTCTTGAAAAAATGTGGATTTCTTGAGGAGGGATATGTGCGCGAATATCTGGAGATCAATGGCAAGCGTGAGGACCACTTGCTGTTCGCGATATTGAAATCGGATTTCAACAAGCGGTTCTGATCAGTCAGTATTCGAATTTTAGTGCGAGAGTTCTTTCAGCCCCTGATCCAACCCTTGCAGTGTCATGGGGAACATCCGCCCACCAAAAAGCTTCTGGATCATTTGTGTCGATTGGGTGTAGCGCCAAACTTTCTCTGCTACCGGGTTCAACCAGATTGCACTACGCCAATGCTCGGTCAGTCGACGTAGCCATACCTCACCGGATTCTTCATTCCAGTGTTCCACTGAACCGCCGGGATAAACGATCTCATAGGGGCTCATCGCCGCATCACCCACAAAAATTGCCTTGTAGTCAGGGCCATAAGTATGCAGCACATCCCATGTCGACATGCGTTCGGTGTGCCGACGCTTATTATCTTTCCAAACGCCTTCATAGGGACAGTTATGGAAATAGAAATATTCAAGGTTCTTGAGTTCCATACGCGCTGCTGAAAACAACTCTTCCACCAGCTTCACATGGTCATCCATTGATCCACCAATATCAAGAAACAGAAGAACTTTCACTGCATTCCGTCGTTCCGGCCTTGTTTTCACGTCCAGATAACCGTTTTCCGCTGTTGCACGAATGGTGCCATTCAGATCCAGTTCCTCGTCAGCACCATCCCGCACCCAACGCCGTAAGCGCTTCAATGCGACTTTGATGTTACGGGTTCCCAGTTCAACGGAATCGTCGAGGTTCTTGAATTCTCGTTTGTCCCAGACTTTTACCGCACGTCGGTGCCGACTTTCGTGCTGGCCAATTCGGACCCCTTCCGGATTGTAACCGTAAGCGCCAAATGGCGAAGTGCCAGCGGTGCCAATCATTTTGGAGCCACCCTGATGACGCTTATGTTGCTCTTCAAGGCGTTTTTTCAGAGTTTCCATGAGTTTTTTCCAACCGCCCATGGATTCGATCATTTTTTTGTCTTCCTCAGACAGGTTTTTCTCCGCGAGTTTTTTAAGCCATTCTTCTGGCAATTCCACCTGGTCAATCTCTGACGATCCGCTTACGCGCTCAACCCCCTTGAATGCTTCTGAAAAGACCTGATCAAACCGATCCAAATGCCGCTCATCTTTTACCAGTGCTGAACGCGAAAGGTAATAAAACGCCTCCACATCATAGGTCACCAGATCCTGCTGCAACGCTTCCAGCAAAGTAAGGTATTCCCGAAGCGTGACCGGGATTTTGGCTTCTTTGAGCTTTAGGAAAAACGGTAAAAACATGAGGGCTAATTAGCGCATATTACAGCATCAGGAAAGAGGCACGCCCTCAATCGTAATCCTATGCATTAAACGGCGTTTTCCCGGATAGTCATTCATTGCCATATGCTGCGTTGCGCGGTTGTCCCATATCGCCAAAGTACCCTTTTCCCAACGCAGTCTGCATGTGAAATCAGCCCTCGAACAATGGGTATAGAGCTGATTAAGCAAAGGTTGCGATTCTTCCATAGTCCAACCATGAAACCGGGTTGTGAAATCGGCATTCACATACAAGCATTTCTTTCCTGAAAGCGGATGCGTCAATACCACCGGGTGCAGGGCATCCTGTGTCGCAGCATTCTCGTTACCCAGCCGACCATCCTGATGCGCCTCTTCATCTGTTTGTGCGACACCAAAGGCATGGCGGGAAGAATGCCATGCTTTTAAATTTTCAAGTGTGGTTTTCATGCCGTCAGAAAGCGCATCATAGGCTGCGTATTGCGAAGCGAAACAGGTATCACCACCGACATCAGGGACTTCTCGCGCATAAAGCATAGAGCACATTGCGGGTGCAGTATCGTAGGAATGATCAGTATGCCATGTCTCACCAATTGCAGATTTTTGATCTGCTTCCTTCAAAACAGTTGCAATTTCCGGGTAGCCATCAACCGGTTTGAAGAACCGATTGACATTAATCTCGCCCCATGAACGGGCAAACTTAAGATGATCTTCTGGGGCTAGATCGAGGCCTCTTATGGCAATTACCGAGTGTTCAACAAAAGCCAGTCTGATGGTTTCCAAATCGGTTTCAGATTCCAGATCAACGCCAAAAATTTCCGCGCCAATATTGGGGGTTAATGGGCGAATTTCTATGGGCAATGCTCATCTCCATGCCGTGGTTTCCCTTAACCATGCATCGGCTTGGTCAATTGTAAAGCCTATTCGCGAGAGAACTGAAATCCAA
>JASJDO010000002.1 GCA_030065115.1 Rhizobiaceae bacterium
CCAATTGGAAAAAGGCAGAACGCGCGTGGGTGGATGAGCATTTGAAGTTCAAAGGTCGTATCGACCGCGACAATTGGGTCGGGCAGGCCAAGAAATTGATGAAAGAAAAATAATCAGTTTACTGGACTTATTGGGAGCGCCAATTGGCTAATCAACCCCTGACCGGTATCCCCTTCTTCCATGTGTTTGACAATGCCGCGCATAATGTTCGCACGTTCCTCGCCGATTACCGGATCAGCAAGCGTGTGAAATTTTTCAATGATTTCTTCATCGGTCAGCGGCGTATCCGGATCGCCATTGGCTTGATGGCGTTCTGATTTCAGCACGCGTCCATCCTTTAGTGTTACATGAACGTGCGCGTATCGTTCCTGCGGGAAGGCATCATTGTAAGGTTCGTGTTCTGACAATTTCATAAACTCTGAAAGTCTCAATACACGTTTGTCTGTAAGACTCGCGCCGTCAATTTCTGCCGGGCCGATTTTTCCAAAAACCAGCGCAGCCGCAACAGGAAATGGCAGAGAATATTGTGCTTGTTCGGTGTCTGCCGGTGTACGGGTGGCAAGGCGGCAAGCTTCGTGAAATGAAAATACTTCTATATGTTCAATATCTCGATAGCTGACGCGGTGTTCAGTTGATACAGCCAGAGCGGCTGCTGTGGCGGGTTGCGCCCAGCGGCACACAGGATAGGGCTTGAAATACTGCTCAAGAATAAGCCATCGGTTGCCTAAATCACTCCAGTATTCCGCAACATCATCTCCTTCAACTGAGATCGCAGGCGCGCCAGTAAATCCTGAGGCTGCGAGATACGCTGCACTGACACCGGCCATGGCACCCCATCCAGAACCATCTTTCAACATGGTTGGATGATCGATCACCCTCATCATCTGGCTACGTGGGCCATGATATTCACCAATCCCGATTGCATGTCGCGTTGCGCCAGCATCAAGACCGAGGGTTCGCGCGCCCAAAGCTGCAGCGGTTACCGCACCCCAGGCCCCGGACGTGTGATAGTCGGGAACGCTCGCATGCAATGCTTCTCCAGCTCTGCAACCGATTTCATAACCAACGACAAAATCCGCCAGAAGTCGCTTGCCGTCTCCATTCAGATAAGCCTGATGATAAGCAATGAGCGCTGGCAGCACATGGCATCCCACATGTCCTTTTGCCGGTCTGTAACCGTCATGTGCATCAATGGAATCGATCATCATCCCGTTTGCCAAGGCAGCGCCGGCCGGACTAACGCGGTCACCACCAAACCAGATATGCGCACCGAAACCCGATGTGCCGAACTGCAGTTTTGCATGTTCAGAAATAATTCTGGTCAGATGCGTTTGCGAGCCCGCTGCAGCAACGCCAATCAAATCAAGTAAGCAACGTTTCGCGAATTCAATCACCTCCGTAGGAATGTCATCGAATTGGGTGTTGTGTAAGAAATTTAAAATAGGCATCGCGATCTTTGGTGTTTTGCCCATGCTCCCGCGAATTTTGATGATCGTCAATGCTGGAACATCGACAGAATTGTCGTTTACTGGCGTAAATCAAACCTATCGCTCCCAATTTCCTGCAGGATGTTCTACTCATACCCCTGTCGAACATGATTCGTTTTGAAATAGGGATGCCGTGATCAACGCTTTTCTGGAAAGAATTGAAAGAGCTTCTGGCTGGTTCGTATTGATCTCGGGTTGGGAACGGCATTTGATGGCGGCTGGCGCCGGTGCGGTTTCGGCCTTTGCCATGGCCCCGTTTGATCTGGTGCCACTTTTGTTTCTGACATTTCCCGTTCTTGTGTGGTTGATTGACGGCGCGGTCAGTGAGCCGGCTGGAAACCCGTTCAGTCGGATGATGCATGGGTTCAAACCAGGCTTCTTTTTCGGGTTTGGTTTCTTCCTGCTGAGTATGTGGTGGGTCGGCAACGCATTGTTGGTCGAAGCGAAGAGTTTTGCTTGGGCATTGCCGCTTGCGATCATAGCGCTTCCGGCAATACTTGGCGTGTTTTGGGGTTTTGCGACGGCCCTTGCATCCCTGTTTTGGAACGGTACCATCCGTCGCCTGTTCATGCTTGCTGCGTGTCTTGCCCTGGCTGAATATCTCAGGGGCTTTGTGGCAACGGGTCTGCCTTGGAATACGCTGTCTTATGCAGCTTACCCAACGCCATTGCTCATGCAGTCAGCATCCATTTTCGGCATCTATGCGATGACTGCATTTGCGGTACTTGTGTTCTCTACTGGTGGGGCCATTGTTCTTGGTTCCTCTGCAACGGGCTTTTCCTCGTTCAGGCGTGCTGCTGTTCTATCAATCGTACTGATTGGAGCTCATGTCCTGTTTGGTATCTGGCGCATACCGCCCGGTGACATGAAAACGGTTGAAGATGTTTCAATCCGTATTGTTCAACCAGGTATTCCCCAGGCAGACAAATTCTCTGCCGCAAAGCATCCCGAGCATTTTAGACGATATCTCGATCTCTCAACATCACCCGGCGACAACAAACCCGGCCTATCTGGAACGACCCACCTATTCTGGCCGGAATCAGTCTTTCCGTATTTGCTGACAGAGCGCAAGGATACACTGGCATCCATTGCTGCAATGTTGCCCGAAGGTACGTCTCTGATCACAGGCGCTGCCAGAGCAGAGGCTGCTTCACTCGGCGATGGTTCGAATTTTGTCTTCAACTCCGTATATGTGATCAACGACGGCGGCCTCATCGTTTCAGCGGCTGATAAAGTTCACCTTGTTCCTTTTGGCGAATACCTGCCGTTTCAGGACTTGCTGGAAAGCATTGGGGTCCAGCAATTGACGAAGTTGCAGGGTGGATTTGAGCCAGGCGCTTCAAGAAAGCTGCTACAGACAGGGTTAGGACCATCATTTCTTCCGCTGGTATGCTATGAGATTATTTTCTCCGGCCAGCTCGGCAATGGCCTTACGGAGCGCCCGGGCTTTATCGCAAATCTTACAAATGACTCGTGGTTTGGGTTTTCTCCCGGACCGTTTCAGCATGAACGGCAATCTGTTTTACGTGCTGTGGAAGAAGGGCTCCCAGTGGTGCGGGTGGCCAATAACGGAGTATCGGGGGTCTATGACCCTTATGGAAGACCACTTGTTCGCACATCATTGAATGAGATTGTCGCATTGGATGCAGCATTACCCGAAAGTCTCCCCCCAACGGTTTTTTCAAAGTTTGGGACAACAATTTTCTACTCTGCATTTGGTGTATTTTTTCTCATTGGTGCCATGCCTTCAATCCGCAGAAGGGTTCGAATTCAGAATTGAGGGCAGGTTAACGAAACTGAGTCTGCAATGCGCCCAGCGGTTCGCAAACCTAAAAAGGCGTGGGTAGAAAACTGGGTTCATTGTGTTTCTTGGGATGAATCGGTATTGAAACTTAGGGGTTGGGCCGGAAAACTGCTGGGGCAATATTGGATACCAAGTGTATTTGAGTTCCAAGACTTGCATTGGGTTGCAGGGATCCAAGACAAGAGCAAAGTATGTCTAAAGAAAAAAAGGAACCGAATCCGATTGACGTCCATGTTGGCGGGAAGGTGCGCCTGAAACGCACCATGATGTCAATGAGCCAGGAAAAACTTGGCGATAGTCTGGGCGTTACTTTTCAGCAGGTTCAAAAATATGAGAAGGGTGTAAACCGGATTGGTGCCAGTCGATTGCAGCAAATTGCTGCAGTACTGAATGTACCAGTGTCATTTTTCTTTGATGGTGCACCGGGTCTGGAGGCTGATACTGCTGCAGGCATGTCTGAGGCTGATAGTTCAAGCTATGTGACAGACTTCCTGTCGACAGCAGAAGGCCTTCAACTCAATCGCTCATTTGTCAAAATCAAAGATCCTCAAGTTCGCAAGAAAATCATCGACTTGGTTCGTTCACTTTCAGACGAAGAATAGGAATTTTGCTGATTTCTTGCCCTTTTTGCCTATATTTCGCGAATTTGACGCAAACTAATCCTTGACCTTTGGTGTCTTGGAATCAATAAACACCAAAATTGAAATCAGGATATAAAGAAACGTTTATATCCTCTCAGCCTGGAGTTTTTTGATGGCAAGGCAGAACTACTATTTCACCAGTGAATCCGTATCAGAAGGTCATCCCGATAAGGTTTGCGACCGTATTTCTGACGAAATTGTTGACCTGGTTTACAAAGAAGCTGCAAAGACAGGTGTTGATCCGTGGACCGTTCGTGTTGCCGCTGAAACGCTGACGACAACAAACAAGGTTGTCATTGCCGGCGAAGTTCGTGTGCCTCCGACTCTCATCAAGCAGGACAAGAATGGCAATGACGTCATCAATCCTGCGCGCTTCCGTTCCGCAGCACGTCGTGCCATCCGTGACATCGGCTACGAGCAGGACGGGTTCCATTGGAAAACATGTAAGGTGGATGTTCTTCTACACTTCCAATCTGCTCATATTGCGCAAGGTGTGGACAATGCTGCTGATAAGCAGGGCGAAGAAGGTGCTGGTGATCAGGGCATCATGTTTGGCTATGCATGTACCGAAACGCCGGATCTCATGCCTGCTCCAATCTATTACAGCCACAAAATCCTGGAATTGATGGCCGAGGCCCGCAAAAAGGGCGAAGGCGATGCAGGCAAGCTCGGGCCGGATGCCAAGTCACAAATTACGGTACGCTACGAAGACGGCAAGCCAGTTGAAGTGACAGGTGTGGTTGTTTCCACACAGCATCTCGACGAATCCTGGGATTCAAAGAAAGTGCGCGAAGTTGTTGAGCCGTTTGTTCTTGAAGCGCTTGGCGGCAACCTGCCGATTGCAGCGGATTGTGATTGGTACATCAACCCAACAGGTAAATTTGTGATTGGTGGTCCGGATGGTGATGCTGGTCTTACGGGTCGCAAGATCATTGTGGATACCTATGGCGGTGCAGCACCTCACGGTGGTGGCGCATTCTCTGGCAAGGACACAACCAAGGTTGACCGTTCTGCCGCTTACGCTGCGCGTTACCTCGCGAAGAACGTCGTCGCAGCGAAACTCGCAGAAAAATGTACCATCCAGCTTTCTTACGCGATTGGTGTGGCACAACCGCTTTCGATCTATGTTGATACGCATGGCACAGGCAAGGTTCATGAGAGTTTGTTGGAAAATGCGATCCGTTCTTGCATGGACCTGTCACCAACCGGTATTCGCAAGCATCTGGATTTGAATCGGCCTATCTATGCGCGCACAGCTGCCTATGGTCATTTCGGCCGCAAAGCGGTTCGCGGTGGTTTCACCTGGGAAAAAACCGACCTCAAGACTGCATTGAAGGACGCTGTTAAAGCAGCCGGATAATGCGTGTCTGACGACAATCAGGAAGAAATCAGGAAAAGCCGTCGCTCGGAAGCTTTTTTCGGGCGGCGAAAATCCAAAGCTCTGTCGCCCAAGGCGCAACAACGCTTTGATAAGCTGTTTCCTGGGCTGAAGATTGATCCGACCCAAGCGCCGGTTTCCTCTGCTTCGGCGCTTTTTGATCATCAACCAGAACAAATCATTCTGGAAATTGGGTTTGGCGGTGGCGAGCATTTGCTGCATCAAGCAAAATCCAACCCGCAAAACGGATATATTGGTGTTGAACCTTTCGTAAATTCGATGGCGAAAGCCCTTCGGAACATCGATGATGACGATGTTGGCAATATCCGGCTGTATGATGAAGATGCAGTGGAGATTTTGGATTGGCTGCCGGAAGCGTCCATTGATCGGATCGATCTTCTTTATCCCGATCCATGGCCCAAAATCAGGCACTGGAAACGGCGTTTTGTAAGTCAGAAAAATCTGGACCGGTTTGCCCGTGTTTTGAGGCCGGGAGGCAAGTTTCATTTCGCGTCCGACATCGACACCTATATCAACTGGACCCTCCAGCACTGTGAAATGCACAAGGATTTCGAATGGACAGCATCAAGTGCTGAAGACTGGCATGCGCCGTATCACAATTGGATCCGAACACGCTATGAAGCAAAGGCAATACGAGAGGGCAGAATGCCTTGCTATTTGAGGTTTGAGAGGAACTAGCCAATGGCTGACGATCATGATCGTGCGATGATGGAAAACCTCTATTGGTGGGGTGTTCCGACATTGTTCAGAACCGAGCACAAATCCGACCCTGCCGGCCTTGATGTCGCTCTGGTTGGTGTGCCGCATAGCGCCGGAAATGGCACGACGGAACGCGATCAGCATTTGGGACCACGTGCGTTGCGAAATGTCTCAGCCGTGCAGCGTCGTGTTCATATGAATTTTGGCATCGATCCCTGGAAAATTCTCGATATCGCAGATTTGGGCGATGTGCCGTTTCCGGAAGCCAATGACAATGAGGCCAGCATTCAACGCATCACGGATTTCTATCAAACCATAGACAAGGCAGGTGCGAGGCCCATTTCAGTTGGCGGCGATCATTCTATCACAGGCGGCATTCTTCAGGCGCTTGGCGGGAAAGGAACAACCCTGGTGAGGGGTGAAAAAGTTGCGCTTCTACATATGGATGCTCATACGGATGTTTTTACATCGGTGGATCATTTCCTGGGTGCTAAAAAAAGTGCGGCTCATTGGGGTGCATATCTGGCAGATCAGGGTCATGTAGACCCTACAAAAAGTGTGCAGATTGGATTGCGTGGCAATCCACGGACGCTGGACTGGCTGCAGGGCAGTTATGACTATGGTTACAATGTTGTCACCATGGCTGAGTATCGGGCAAAGGCCTTGGAGCACTGGGTCGAGATGATCCCGGACGTGATTGGTGATACGCCACTTTACATAACATTTGATCTTGATTGCCTCGATCCAACCATCGCGCCCGGAGTTTCCAATCTCGAGCCGGGAGAGCAAGGCTTCCTGATGGATGAAACCATGGCGTTGCTACGCTCGGTGCGAGGCTTGAACATTATTGGCGGTGATATTGTCTGTATGATGCCAACCAAAGACAGCCGGAACCAGATCACAGCGCTCTCTGCCGGTGCGGTAATGTTTGAGATGATATCGCTGATCGCTGACAATGTGGCCCGGAAGAGCGTTTAGCGCTATGTAGCGTCTATGGCCAACATCAGAATTACCGGATCAATCTCAATCGAAAGTGATGAACTCACTGAAAAATTCGTGCGT
Organism: Rhizobiaceae bacterium; assembly: GCA_030065115.1. GTDB lineage: Bacteria > Pseudomonadota > Alphaproteobacteria > Rhizobiales > Rhizobiaceae > JAALLB01. The sequence goes on from JASJDO010000002.1 coordinate 7,093, forward strand.
GCCAGCGGCCCTGGTGGGCAGAATGTAAACAAGGTCTCTACTGCAGTTCAACTTCGTTTCAATGTCAGGGAATCATCCAATCTCCCTTATCGAGTTAAGCAGAAAATCCTCGATAGCGGTGACACGCGTCTGACAAAAGAAGGCGAGCTTGTTATCATCGCTGAATCAAAACGGACACAGGAAGCCAATCGCAGGGATGCACTGGCTCGCCTTGTCGAACTCATTCGTGATGCTGCCTATGTTCCCAAAACGCGCATCGCCACGCGCCCCTCAAAAGGAGCAGTGAAACGACGCCTTGAGAGCAAGGCAAAGCGATCTCAGGTGAAAAAGAACCGGAGCGGGAAAATCAATTTGGATTAAGCAACGTTTGCACCGATTGTTGCTCCCGCCACACCTGAACTGTTTGATTGTTTCTCTTGAAGCACTTTCTCGGCGATTATCTCAGCGGTCGCTGCCGAGAGTGTCCAACCCAGATGCCCGTGGCCTGTATTGTAGAAAACGCGTGGGTTTTTACCTGCAGCGACCTTTGGCATCATGTTCGGCATCATTGGCCGGAGACCTGCCCAAGGCACTGCATATTCAGTTGAAACATCAGGGAACAGTTTCTCACACCATTTAACCAGAGGTTTGATCCGATCATCGCGTATGTCGAGATTATACCCGTTATATTCTGCCGTGCCCGCAATCCGGAAACGGTCCTTGCCAAGGCGACTGGTAACAATCTTTGCCTGATCATCCAAAAGACTTACCCAAGGTGCCGATTTCTGACTCTCTGAATCGTTCAGATTGACCGTGATGGAATATCCTTTGACCGGATAAATGTTAACCCTGTCTCCAACCTGAGCCGCAAGTTCGCGGCTTCGCACGCCTGCACAAACTACGATGCCGTCGAATTCGCTTGTAATGCGTATACCATCGTCATCTGCCCAGGTCAGTTTCACCCCACGGTTCAGATTCTCAAGTTCTTCGACTTCTGCACCATAGTGGAATGCAACACTGCGGTTTTCACATGCCTTGGATAAGCCCCGCGTGTAGGTGTGAATGTCACCGGTGAAATCACTTTCTGTGTAGTAGCCTCCATGAAAACGCCGTTTCAGAGCCGGTTCGATTCTTTCGATTTCATCCGGGCTTACATAGCGCCGTTCCAATCCCCCTTTGGCCAGAAGCTCATTGACTTTTGCTGCGTGGTTGAACTCTTTTGGGTCATCATAAACATGAAGAATGCCGCGGGTTTCACACGAGAAATCAAATCCCTCTTTCTCCGCATGCGCATTGAGATGCTCACGTGCAGCGATTGCCAGACGAACAGTTTCTATTGTGTTGCTTTCATAACCGGGAATGTTGCCGACAAACTCTGCCATCCATGAATATTTGTGCCAGCTCGGTTTTGGATTGACCAGCAATGGCGCGCCGGGCTCAAACATCCATTTTATGCCTTTGAGAATGGTGGACCACCGGTTCCAGACTTCAGCATTGGAGGCAGAAAGCTGACCTCCATTGGCATAGGATGTTTCCATCGCAGCATAGCGGTTCCGGTCAAAGACCGTCACTTCAAATCCGCGATTAACAAGGGAGTAAGCAGTGGTGATGCCGGTGATACCAGCTCCGATTACGGCAATTTTGCGCATGATTAGCTCCTGGACATGCGGGTTTCAACACACCGGAATTCCGGTCTCTGTCCCATCTGTCATAGAGCCTGAGAGTTTGTGGTTTTGTTCCAAACGTTAGTTCGGTCCGACGCCATTTCTCCTTCGGCGGGCAGGATTTCTGCCACTCTCCAGATTGCCAGCCAGCAAACAGTCCACTTGCCTGAGAGTTTCCGGGAAGTTGCTCCTTCGGCGCTGATTTTCGGGAAATCAGTCTCTCCTGCTTGCTGCACTCAAGGCGCTTTTTCTATGCCAAAAACGGACCAGATTTGCAAGAAGAGTCATTTTTCTTGCAAAACATGCGGATTGGACGTATGTAGTGTCCAAATTCTCCGGTTTATTCGCGAGAGTGGGAGCCACCCGGCACCCGCTCTTTTTTATTGCCGGAAACCAAGAGAGAAGCATGAGCGAAAAACGCACCATTGTTGAAACCGGACTGGAAGCCAAAGTGGCAGCCATTGTTGAGCCTGAAATCGAGGATTTGGGGTACAGGTTGGTGCGTGTTAAAATCTCTGGTGTAAACGGCATGACCCTTCAGATTATGGCTGAGCGCCCGGACGGCACGATGAATGTTGCTGGTTGCGAAGAAATTTCAAAGGCCGTTTCTCCGGTGCTGGACATCGAAGATCCGATTGATCGTATGTATCATCTCGAAGTTTCTTCGCCGGGCATTGACCGCCCATTGGTGAGGCGTTCCGACTTTGATCAATGGTCTGGCCACGTGGCGAAACTTGAAACGCACCAGATGATCAACGGACGAAAGCGCTACAAGGGCATGATCATCAGGGTTGATGGTGATGATGTCACCTTCAGGCGTGAAGCGCCCGGCCCGGACGAAGACCCGGAATTTGTGATTCCCGTATCCGAGATCAAGGATGCCAAACTGGTTTTGACGGACGATTTGATTACTGAAGCCCTCAAGCGGGACAAGGCCCTGCGCGAGGCAAACGGAATTGAGGACGATGGCGAGATTTCGCCTGACAACTGACAAAGACGCCAATTGGGAATTGCGTCTGAAAAAGTAGGAGAAGACTATGGCAGTCAGTGCTAACAGACTTGAATTGTTGCAGATCGCGGATGCGGTTGCCCGGGAAAAGGCAATCGACAAGGAGATCGTTATTTCTGCAATGGCCAATGCGATCGAGAAAGCTGCAAAATCTCGTTATGGTCAGGACACCAATGTTCATGTTCAGGTTGATACAAAAACCGGTGACATCAATCTCAAGCGTTTGTTGGAAGTTGTTGAGCACGTTGAGGACTACAACACTCAGATTGCTCTTGAGCTGGCGCGGGACAAAGAGGCATCAATTGAGCTAGGTGACTATATTTCCGAGCCGCTTCCGCCAATGGATTTCGGCCGAATTGCTGCCCAGTCTGCAAAGCAGGTCATCGTTCAACAGGTTCGAGATGCGGAACGCGACCGTCAGTTTGAAGAATTTAAGGACCGAGTTGGTGAGATCATCAATGGTACTGTAAAGCGTGTTGAATATGGCAATGTGATCGTTGATCTTGGCCGTGGCGAAGCAATCATTCGCCGGGACGAAACGATTCCACGCGAGAATTTCCGTTACGGTGACCGTGTTCGGGCATATTTGTACGATGTTCGCCGCGAACAGCGCGGACCTCAGATTTTCTTGTCTCGCACCCATCCGCAGTTCATGACGAAACTCTTCACGATGGAAGTGCCTGAAATCTATGACGGCATCATCGAAATCAAATCGGTCGCCCGTGATCCGGGTTCGCGCGCTAAAATTGCAGTGATCTCCAGCGATTCGGCTATCGATCCGGTTGGTGCTTGTGTGGGTATGCGGGGTTCCCGTGTTCAGGCCGTGGTTGGTGAACTTCAGGGTGAAAAAATCGATATCATTCCATGGCAACCGGACGCGGCGAGCTTTGTGGTGAATGCGCTTCAACCGGCTGAAGTTGCCAAGGTTGTTTTGGACGAAGAAGCCGAACGTATTGAAATCGTTGTTCCTGATGACCAATTATCTCTTGCGATTGGTCGCCGGGGCCAGAACGTACGTCTTGCCTCCCAACTGACAGGTTGGGACATCGACATCATGACCGAACAGGACGAAAGTGAACGTCGTCAGGCGGAGTTCGAAGCAAGTGCGAATGCATTTGTCGAAGCGCTTAACGTGGACGAAATGGTGGCGCAATTGCTTGCCTCTGAAGGCTTCACGAATGTCGAAGAAGTTGCATATGTGGACATGCTTGAGATTGCTTCTATCGAAGGATTTGATGATGAAACTGCGGAAGAACTCCAGGCACGCGCCCGCGAGTTCATCGAGAAGCAGGAATCAGCGCTTGATGATGAGCGTAAAGGTTTGGGTGTTGCCGATGAACTTCGTGAGATCGACGGGCTGACTTTGGAAATGCTTGTTACCCTCGGCAAGGACGACATCAAAACCCTGGAAGACTTTGCCGGATGTGCAGCCGATGATCTGATTGGATGGAATGAACGCAAGGAAGGCGAAAATGTTCGCTATCCGGGCATTCTGGAGGCATTCAAACTGTCCCGTGTTGATGCAGAACAAATGGTGATGGCGGCACGGATCAAAGCCGGTTGGGTAACCGAGGAAGAGCTGGCTGCGATGAACGCTGAACCTGAAGTCGAAGAGGAAGAAACAACAGAAGAGGAAGTCAAGAAACCAGGTCGGATTTTCTAATCAGGGTGCACCGTGCCGAAGCCAGACATGAACCCGCGCACCTGTATTGTTAGCCGAGAGGAAAAAACACCGGATGAAATGATCCGGTTCGTTCTTGATCCTCAGGATAATGTAGTACCCGATCTGAAGCGCAAGCTTCCGGGACGCGGCGTGTGGGTTTCCAGTAAAAGAGCCACTGTAAGCCAGGCAGTTGACAAAAAAGCATTTGCACACGGGTTCAAGAAACAGGTGATTGCAGATGTGGGTTTGCCGGATTTGGTAGATCGTCTGCTGGAACGCGAAGCGCTGAACATATTGGCTTTGGCCCGAAAAGCCGGAGAGGCGATCACGGGTTTTATGAAGGTCGACGGATTGATCCGAAGCGAAGAAATTGCAGTTCTTGTTCACGCCGCCGACGCCAGTGAAGACGGTAAAGGAAAACTGGCACAGGGATTGCGGGTTGCAGAACTTGACGATGTGCCGGTTTTTGAAACGTTTGAAGGCCAAAAACTGGATGACGTCTTGGGTAATGCAAATACCGTCCATATCGGATTGATTGCTGGTGGATTGGCATCCAGATTTGAGGCTGCGATGAGCCGGTTGTTGGAGTATCGTGGTTTGACGGAAGAGTAAAAAAGAGCGAATTAAACAAAAAGCTGGATTTTCTTGCGCACAAGGTTCAAAAAGCGCGCAATAGAGTTACAAGGTAGAGCATGAGCGAAGAAACAGGCGACAGCAAACCTGGCGCGGACAAAAAGAAAACACTTACCCTGAAAGGCGCAGGTCTTTCGCAAGGTACGGTGCGCCAAAATTTCTCCCATGGACGTTCCAAGTCTGTGGTCGTTGAAACACGCAAACGTCGCATCACAAAGCCTGGTGATACCCCACCAGCGGAAAAACCTGCCAGTGCAGCGCCCACGGCTCCTGCGGCACCAAAACCGCAAGAGCCAAAGCCGGCAGAAGCTCCTGCTTCGAATCTTTCAAAGAGCGAGGTGGAAGCCCGTCAACGTGCGCTTGAAGAAGCCAAGGTAAGGGCGGTAGAAGAAGCCAAGCAGCGCGAAGAAGACGACAAGCGCCGTGCCGTTGAAGATGAGCGCCGTGCCAAGGAGCGCGAAGAAGCAGCGCGTCTGAAAGCCGAAGAAGATGCGCGTCTTGCTGCAGAACGTGAAGCAGCAGAACGTGAAAAAGCGGCAGCTGCATCGGCGGCGGCTGCCAAAGCTGATCCGGAAACGTCAAAGCCGGTGACACGTGAAGAACCAAAAGCAAAAGAGCTCAAACCGTTTGAACGTAAAAAACCGGAAGAGCCAGCAAAGCCGTCGCGTCCCAAGGGTGGAGATGATCGTCGTCGCACAAAGCTGACGCTTTCAAATGCGCTTGATGAGGATGGGGGGTCTCGCGGACCTTCACTTGCAGCGCTGAGGCGTCGTCAGGAAAAACAAAAACGCGCTGCGCAGCAGCAATCCGGTCCAAGAGAAAAGGTATCACGCGAAGTGCAGCTTCCTGAAACAATCACTATCCAGGAACTTGCCAGCCGAATGTCTGAACGTTCGGTCGATGTGATCAAGTATATGATGCAGCAGGGCCAAATGATGAAGCCCGGTGACATCATTGATGCCGATACAGCGGAACTGATTGCGGTAGAATTTGGCCATACAGTTCGTCGTGTTTCCGATGCGGACATTGAAGAGGGTATTTTTGATGCTCCTGACAATGACGCAGATCTGAAGCCGCGTCCTCCGATTGTCACCATCATGGGTCACGTTGACCACGGTAAAACATCGCTCTTGGATGCAATCCGGAAGGCAAATGTGGTTTCCGGTGAAGCAGGTGGCATCACTCAGCACATTGGTGCCTATCAGGTTGAACATGATGGTCAGGTGATCTCATTTATCGATACTCCGGGCCACGAAGCATTTACATCCATGCGTGCACGTGGCGCCCAGATTACGGATATCGCAATTCTGGTTGTTGCAGCTGATGACAGCGTGATGCCGCAGACTATTGAATCAATCAATCATGCAAAGGCAGCGGAAGTTCCGATCATTGTTGCAATCAACAAGATCGACAAACCGTCAGCAGATACAAACAAGGTTCGCACCGAGCTCCTGCAACATGAAATCTTCGTTGAAGAAATGGGCGGCGAAACCCAGTCGGTTGAAGTTTCGGCACTCAAGGGCACAAATCTGGATGGATTGCTCGAGGCAATCTCACTTCAGGCAGAACTCCTTGAGTTGAAAGCCAATCCCGATCGCCCTGCCGAGGGCGTAGTGGTTGAAGCCCAGCTCGACAAAGGCCGCGGACCGGTTGCGACAGTCCTTGTTAATCGCGGGACCCTTCGCACAGGTGATATCGTTGTTGCCGGTGACGAGTGGGGCAAGGTTCGGGCACTGGTCAATGACAAGGGTCAACAACTTTCTGAAGCAGGCCCTTCCATGCCGGTGGAGATTCTTGGTCTCAATGGCGCACCGGGAGCGGGTGACCGGGTCGGTGTGGTTGAGAACGAAGCACGGGCACGTGAAATCTCTGACTATCGCCAACGCCTCTCTCGTGAGAAGGCAGTTGCTCGTCAGGCCGGATCACGTGGTTCTCTTGAGCAGATGATGAGCCAGCTGCAGACAACGGATCTGAGCGAAGCTGCTGTTGTCATCAAGGCAGATGTGCAGGGTTCTGCTGAAGCAATCGCGCAATCACTGCTCAAACTGAACACAGAAGAAGTGGCAGCCAAGATTGTTCATTCGGGCGTTGGCGCAATCACAGAATCTGACGTTGCACTTGCAGCGGCATCCAATGCACCAATTCTGGCGTTTAACGTTCGTGCCAACAAGCAAGCGCGTGATGCGGCTGAAGAACAGGGCATCGAGATCCGTTACTATTCAATCATCTACGACCTTGTAGACGATATGAAATCAGTCATGTCTGGCCTCTTGGCACCGGAACGTCGTGAAACCTTCCTAGGTTACGCAGAAATTCTCGAGGTCTTCAACGTGTCCAAGGTCGGCAAGGTTGCCGGTTGCCGTATCACCGAAGGAAAGGTCGAGCGTGGATCGGGTGTTCGTCTTCTGCGTGACAACGTTGTGATTCACGAAGGCATGCTCTCGACACTCAAACGCTTCAAGGATGAAGTGGCGGAAGTGCCGGGTGGCCAGGAATGTGGCATGGCGTTTGAAAACTATCAGGATATCCGAAAGGGTGACGTGATCGAATGTTTCCGTGTGGAGCATATCGACCGTTCGCTATAAGCTGATTTGAATTGACCCGGATGGTCCAAACCCATCCGGGAGCAAGGTTCCATCATGAAGATTAGCTTCGTCTATTCATATGACGAATATGAAGCGATCAATAGGTCACGCAGGCGTCTGCGGAGGTTTGCGAAGCTGCGTAATTTTGTGATCGCTCTGATTGTCGGTTCAAATTTCCTTGTAGGGTTTTATCTCCTCTGGTCCCGGTTGACGGATGGCGAAGCGCTTAGTTGGACGGATTTCATTAACGTCGGAATCGGGATGCTTTTGCTGTTCATGATTTTTGTCCTCGGACCTCTCCAACGTAGATGGTATCTGCGTCAACAGATGGTTGAAGGCGAGGTGTGTGACGTTGAGTTCGATGAAATTGGCTTGACCACCCAGCTTCGCGAAAACACCGTTCGCACCCGCTGGTCAGGCATTCTACATGCCGATGAAGACAAGACCCACTTTCTTTTGTGGATCAACAAACTACAAGCCTATGCTCTTCCGAAATCCGCTTTTTCCAAGGATCAGGAAACTGGTTTCAGAGAGCTATTGGCAAACAATGTACAGAAAAGGACGTCTGTGACATGAGCAAGTTCTCGGCCAAAGGGCCCTCACAACGGCAATTACGTGTGGGTGAAAACGTGCGCCACGCCCTCACCCAGCTTTTGCAGCGCGGCGAAATTCAGGATGACATCATCGAAAGAACGGTAATCTCCATTTCTGAGGTCTCCATGTCGCCTGATCTGAAGATTGCGACTTGTTATGTCTCGCCCTTGGGTGGTGGTGACGCAAAGCCTGTCATCAAGGCCCTTGCGCAGAATGCAAAATTCATCCGTGGACGTTTGGCGCGGCAACTAAACCAGATGAAATACATGCCGGAATTTCGGTTCCGAGAAGATACAAGCTTCGACAATTTCGCGAAAATCGATGCGATCCTTCACACAGATGAAGTCAAGCGTGATCTGGAGGATGACGAATGAGCCGCCAACGAAAGAAAAAGGGACGCCCAATTTCCGGCTGGGTCATTCTGGACAAGCCTGTGGGTATTGGCTCGACGCAATGTGTCGGCAAGGTAAAATGGCTTTACCAGGCGGCCAAAGCCGGTCACGCCGGGACCCTTGATCCGCTCGCTTCGGGTATGTTGCCCCTTGCTTTGGGTGAGGCCACTCGCACGGTTCCCTACATCATGGATGGTCAGAAAACCTATCGTTTTACTGTGACTTGGGGCGCAGAGACGAATACCGATGACCTTGAAGGCGAAGTAACCAATTCTTCTGAGACACGACCAACCAAAGAAGAAATTCTCGCCATACTCCCCGCCTATACCGGTGAAATTGAACAGGTTCCCCCAAAATTCTCAGCCATCAAGATTGATGGAGAGCGTGCTTACAAACTGGCGCGCGATGGTGAAGAAGTAGAAATTAAAGCCCGCAAAGTCACCATTGAGACCCTTGAATTGATCGACATGACAGAAGATACGGCGACTTTTGAAACCTTGTGCGGCAAAGGAACCTACGTTCGTGCGCTGGCGCGTGATTTTGGTCGCGATTTGAAGTGTTTCGGTCACATTACAGAATTGCGACGTGTATCTGTTGGTCCATTCCTGGAAGAAGACCTTGTCCCACTTGAGAGACTGGTTGGGTTGGAAGGCGATCTGGAAGCCTTGGATGCGGAACTGTTTACCACCGGAACGGCATTGGATGATGTTCCCGAAGTGCCGCTAACGAAAGAACAGGTTCATAGGGTCCGCATGGGCAACGCCATTGTTCTTAGAGGTCGTGACGCAATTGTGCATGCGCCAGAAGTCTTTGCGTCATCTGGAAACGAGCTGATTGCGATAGGCGAAGTTGATCGCGGTCAGTTCAAACCCAAACGTGTGTTTCAACACTCGTATGTTTGACGTCCGCACGGCCAAACAAAAAGCTGGTATTATCCGCAAAAATCCCTTATACGAGCCGCTAGAACGGGCCTGACGGTCCGTTTCTTTGGTTTTCAGACCAATGAACATGACCCCGGCTGGACGACATCTTGGCTGTGGGTGACACGAAACCGGAAGCTTTAGTTTCCAATAATCAAAGGAATATCCGATGTCGATCACTGATGAGCGTAAAGCTGAATTGATCAAGGAATATGCAACCAAAGAAGGTGACACAGGTTCACCGGAAGTACAGGTTGCAGTATTGACAGAGCGTATCAAGAACCTCACTGAACACTTTAAAGGCCACAAAAAAGACAACCACTCACGTCGTGGTCTTTTGAAAATGGTTTCTCAGCGTCGTAAGCTACTTGACTACGTGAAAGGCAAGAATGAGGAGCGTTATAAAGACCTCATTACCCGCCTCGGCATCCGCCGATAACTGAACAAGGGCGTGGCAGTTTTGCCGCGCCTTTTCGTTTTCTGGCTTCAGCCTGTTTGTCCAGTAAAGCGAAATAAAAATGCGGCTCCTCTCCAAGGGGCAGGATTGCAAGCGGCCCATCAGGTTTTGGACCTCTCGTTGTCTTGCCCTTGGTTAAAGCCACAACAGACAGGCATAACCGTTGGCGTTTAGGGCTCTCATAAAGGATGAGAGCAGACGCCTGTATGTTTTGAAGGACAAGAAATGTTTGAACATCATATGGTAGAAATCGATTGGGGCGGACGTCCGCTCACGATCGAAACAGGTAAGGTTGCACGTCAGGCAGATGGCTGTGTGATTGTGACATACGGTGAAACAACCGTTATGTGTGCGGTTGTATCTGACAAGGCACCTAAGCCTGGCATGGATTTCTTCCCGCTAACTGTAAACTATATCGAAAAAGCTTATGCCGCTGGTAAAATTCCCGGTGGTTACTTTAAACGTGAAGGTCGTCCGTCAGAAAACGAAACGCTTGTGTCTCGTTTGATTGACCGTCCGATCCGCCCGCTGTTCGCTGAAGGCTATAAATGCGACACGCAAGTAACGTGTATGGTCATCAGCCACGATCTGGAAAACAATCCTGACATTGTTGCAATGGTTGCAACATCAGCAGCGCTGGCAATTGCTGGTTTGCCGTTCCAGGGTCCTATTGGCGGGGCGCGTGTTGGCTTGATTGATGGCGAATATGTGCTGAACCCGAACATCGATGAGATGGACGAATCTGATCTTGATCTTGTTGTTGCCGGTACCCGAGACGCAGTGCTGATGGTGGAATCAGAAGCTAACGTGCTTTCTGAAGAAGTCATGCTTGGCGCGGTCATGTTTGGTCATGAAGAGTTCCAGCCTGTGATTGATGCAGTGGCTGAACTTGCTGAAAAGGCAGGTAAGGAAGAGCGTGAGCACGAAGTGCCGGATCACTCAGAGCTTCAAGCCAAAGTGACTAAGCTGATTGGTAAGGACATCGATGCTGCGTATACGATTTCTGATAAGCAGGAACGTTATGAAGCGCTGGACGCTGCCAAGGCGAAAGCCAAAGAAGAATTCCTCTCTGAAGAATCAACGGATGATGAAGCCAACATTCTCGGCGATGTAGTGAAATCCGTTCAGGCGAATGTGGTTCGCGGTTCTATAATCAAAACTGGCAAGCGGATTGATGGTCGTGATCTTTCGACTGTTCGCCAGATCGTTTCTGAAGTGGGTGTACTTCCACGTACGCACGGTTCAGCTGTCTTTACCCGTGGCGAGACACAAGCGCTGGTCGTTGCAACGCTTGGTACTTCAGATGATGAGCAGATGATTGACGCGCTGACTGGCACGTACAAAGAAAACTTTATGCTGCACTATAACTTCCCACCATATTCTGTGGGTGAGACCGGACGCATTGGCTTCACTGGTCGTCGCGAAATTGGTCATGGCAAGCTCGCATGGCGTGCGGTTCGTGCGGTTTTGCCGAGCAAGGAAGAATTTCCATATACCATGCGCGCAGTATCCGAGATTACTGAATCAAATGGTTCTTCTTCGATGGCAACTGTTTGTGGTACATCGCTTGCTTTCATGGACGCAGGTGTCCCACTCAAGGCGCCAGTTGCCGGTATTGCGATGGGTCTGATCAAGGAAGGTGATGAGTTTGCTGTCCTTTCCGATATTCTAGGTGATGAAGATCATCTCGGTGATATGGACTTTAAGGTTGCGGGTACTTCTGAAGGCATCACATCGCTTCAGATGGACATCAAGATCACAGGTATCACCGAAGAGATCATGCAAATTGCGCTGGAACAAGCCAAAGGCGGTCGTGAAACCATTCTTGGTGAAATGAACAAGGCGCTTTCCGAGGGCCGTGCTGAACTTGGAGAGTTTGCTCCACGCATCGAGAGCTTCTCAATTCCAACTGACAAGATCCGTGAAGTGATCGGTTCAGGCGGCAAGGTGATCCGCGAGATCGTTGAAAAGACAGGAGCGAAAGTTTCTATTGAAGATGATGGTACCGTTAAAGTTGCATCGTCTTCTGCCAAGGAGATCGAAGCAGCCGTGAAATGGATCCGCTCCATCACGGATGACCCTGAAGTAGGCGAAATCTACGAAGGTACAGTTGTTAAATGCGTGGACTTCGGCGCATTCGTAAACTTCTTCGGTGCCAAAGACGGTTTGGTTCACATCTCGCAGCTTGCCAATGAACGTGTTGGCAAGACGACTGATGTTGTCAATGAAGGCGACAAGGTTTGGGTCAAGCTGATGGGCTTTGATGATCGTGGCAAGGTTCGCTTGTCCATGAAGGTTGTTGATCAGGAAACCGGCAAGGAAATTCCGAAAGATGAACCAAAAGATGATGGCGGCGACGACTAAGCGTTTGCCTATTACTCAATGAAGGCCGGGTTTCCCGGCCTTTTTTATTGCCTTCTGGTGCCAATCGCGTAACAAAAGTGAATGTAAGGGACCAGGTTGGCACAATGAAAACATCAAGAATTTTTGCTCCGGGAATATTGTTGGCTCTGCCTATGCTGGCTGCATGTCAAACGCTTTCAAAAGAAGAATGTGTGGCCGCTGATTGGCGCGTGATCGGAGAACAGGACGGCGCACAAGGGCATGATCCACAGTCTCGTTTTGGTCGGCACGTACAAGCTTGTGAGAAGGCTGGCATTATTCCTGATCAAACCCTTTGGAATGCTGGTTATCAGGTAGGGGTTCGTAGATTCTGCACTCCCACAAATGGGCTGGCGCATGGTCAACGCGGTGGTTCATACAACAATATATGTCCGGCGGATCAAGCGGGCCTCTTTGACGAAGGCTATCGCCTTGGTTTTCGGGAACATGCAAAACGGCGGGAGATAGATTCACTTAGCAGCCAGATCCGTTCCGCGCGGTTTTCTAGTGATCAACGACGCAAGGAAATTTCCGAAGGCAAGATTGACCAGATTGAAGGCGAGAGAATCATTCGTGAGAATGAATTTCGGATAAACGGCTTCAATCGCGAGATTGGCCGGAAAGAAATCGAGCTTGAGCAAATCCAGCGCGAGGTTGAAGACTTTCGTTTCCGCCAACAAAACCGGATAAACGGGTGAACAACTTTGGCTTCAAAACAAGATTGTCGAGATGCACTCGTACTTGCTCTGGAACGTGGAATTGCTGGAAAGCCTGAAGATGGCCTCTGGCGGTTCTACAATGCCAGCCCTTTGCCTGGGTTGGGCGGACACTGGAAGAAGGCATTGCTTTGCCAGCAAGGATTTAGACCTGAGTATTTGCACTTGAAGCAGTGTGGTTATTCAGTTGTCTCACAATTTTCTGGAAAGGAACCATCTACATTAGGAGCAATCTTTCTTTTGGGACGAAACAGAGAATGGAATGAGTATATGCTCTCCCATATCTGGAATCGCTATGGTCCCAGCGGCAGATTGATTGTTGTAGGCGATAAAACCTCTGGTATTGGTTCGATTAGAAAATGGTTCGGTTCACAGGTCACTATTTCCGACGCTTTTGCCAAGTTTCATTCTGTTGTATTTTGGGCTGATAGACACTACTCAAACCCTGATTTGCCCAGGCCGTTTGGCTTCAGCATGCCCTTTCCACCTGGAAAATTCTTTGATGGCTATATGACACGAGCTGGCATGTTCTCTTCTGACAGGCCTGACGCTGGGTCCCTTTTGCTTGTTGAACATTTTGATGAACGGATCAGAGGAAAGATTGCCGATCTTGGGGCGGGTTGGGGCTATCTATCTGGTGAGCTCTTGAAACGTTCTGAGCAGATAGAAGAGATTGATCTCTTTGAGGCCGGTTGGGAATCGCTTCAAGCCGCAGAAGGCAACTTATGCAACCTTCCGAATGCCGAATCAAGATATCACTGGATCGACGTCACTACAGAATTCCCAAAAAAACCATATGACTGGGTGATCATGAACCCGCCATTCCATTCAGCGGGTCGCGCAGCAGAACCTGCGCTAGGTCAGAAATTCATCGACGTGGCAGCATCCACACTTCCCTCCGGTGGCAAATTTCTGATGGTGGCAAACAAAAATCTGCCTTATGAAAAAACGCTTGAAACAAAGTTCCGGCGGTTTGAAAAACTGGCTGAGCGGAACGGGTTCAAAGTGTTTGAAGCGGTAAAGTAATCCGTTTTATTCATCCATCGCATTCAACTCTTCAAGGCGCGGCATGGAAAGTGTTGAATAGCCAGAGTCCACAAAATGAATTTCTCCCGTCACGCCGGATGAGAGGTCAGAGAGCAGATAGAGCCCCGATCCGCCAACCTCGGAAATATCAACCGTGCGGCGAAGCGGCGAGTTTCGCTTCTGATAGTTGAACATGGCTCGCGCATCGGAAACACCTGCCCCTGCAAGTGTACGCACCGGACCCGCTGAAATTGCATTAACGCGGATACCCTGTGGTCCATAATCGTTCGCCAGATAACGGACACTCGCTTCAAGGGCCGCCTTGGCAACACCCATCACGTTGTAGTTCGGCATAACACGCGTTGCACCACCATAGGTGAGCGTGATCATCGAACCGCCTTCGGTCATTAGTTCCGCAGCCCTTTTTGCAATCTCTGTGAATGAGAAACACGAGATGACCATCGTTCGAGAGAAGTTTTCCCGCGTGGTGTCAGCATACAAGCCCTTTAACTCATCTTTGTCAGAAAATGCAATTGCATGAACAAGGAAGTCGATTTTGCCCCATTGTTCTTTGAGGGTAGCAAATACTGCATCTACTGAATCGATATCCTCAACATCGCAATCCAACAGCAGTTCTGCGCCCACTTTCTCGGCCAGCGGCTTTACCCGTTTGCCAAATGCTTCTCCCTGATAGGTAAATGCTAGTTCTGCGCCCTGGTCTGCCAGCTGTTTCGCAATTCCCCACGCAATTGAATGGCTGTTCGCCACACCCATGACAAGCCCGCGCTTGCCCTTCATCAAATCACTCATGTTTTGGCGCCCCTAGCCGTTATACCGCTGCATCGCGATGGTTGCATTCGTGCCGCCAAAACCAAATGAATTGGTAATGACAGTGTTGAGTTCAACATTGTCTCGACGCTCCAGAACGATGTCGGCACCTTCCGTTGCCGGATCGAGTTCCTGAATATGCGCACTTTGGCAAATGAACTGGTTCTGCATCATCAGGAGGCAATAAATCGCTTCCTGAACACCAGTTGCGCCGAGAGAATGCCCGGTCAATGATTTGGTGGCAGAGATGGCGGGGCTTTTGTCACCAAATACTTCTTTGATTGCTTCAATTTCCTTCAGATCGCCGACAGGCGTGGAAGTTCCATGTGGATTAATATAGTCGATCGGATCATTGACGGTTGAAAGCGCCATGTTCATGCATCGCACTGCGCCTTCGCCTGAAGGAGCAACCATGTCATATCCGTCAGAGGTTGCACCGTAGCCGATGATTTCACCGTAGATTTTCGCGCCGCGGGCCTTGGCATGTTCAAGCTCTTCGAGGACCAAAACACCAGCGCCTCCTGCAATCACAAACCCGTCGCGATTGGCGTCATATGCACGAGAGGCAGTGGACGGCGTGTCATTATATTTGGAGGACATTGCGCCCATTGCATCAAACAGGTTTGACATGGACCAGTCGAGATCCTCCGAGCCGCCAGCAAACACAATATCCTGCTTGCCAATCTGAATGGTCTCATAGGCATTGCCAATACAATGGTTTGATGTCGCACAGGCTGAAGAAATTGAGTAGTTCACACCCTTGATTTGGAATTGGGTCGCCAGAACCGCAGATGCTGTTGAACTCATTGCCTTGGGCACGGCGGTAGGTCCAATTCGCTTGGGTCCCTTCTCTCGGGTGATATCTGCTGCTTCGTAAATTGTTTTTGTTGATGGTCCGCCGGATCCCATGATTATGCCGGTACGAGGATTGATGACATCTCCCTCTTCCAGTCCTGCATCCTGAATGGCCTGATCCATTGCGATGTAGTTCCAGGCAGTCCCTTTCGCCATAAAACGGACAGTTCGCCGGTCCAAAACTTCAAAAGGATCAAGGGTTGGTGCGCCATGGACCTGGC
Organism: Rhizobiaceae bacterium; assembly: GCA_030065115.1. GTDB lineage: Bacteria > Pseudomonadota > Alphaproteobacteria > Rhizobiales > Rhizobiaceae > JAALLB01. Next base: position 23,017 of record JASJDO010000002.1, read on the forward strand.
ATCGGAAGCCGTATTTGGTGAAATCCTCCGAGGCACTGATGCCGGATTTGGCCTCGCGCAATGACGCCAATACTTCCTGAGAGTTGTTTCCGATGGATGAGACAATACCCATACCAGTCACGACTACACGCTTCATAACGTTTCCTCGTTGCTAAGACTTCCGATCAGGAAGCTTTTTCTTTTGACAGACCCACTTTGAGATCTTTTGCAGTATAAATTTGTTCGCCGTCCGCTTTTAGCCAGCCATCAGCAATCCCAAGCACAAGTCGACCGCGCATGACACGCTTGAAGTCGACGCCATATTCAACAAGCTTGGTATTTGGTGTGACCATGCCTTTGAACTTTACCTCTCCTGTAGACAGCGCCATCCCATAGCCGGGCTCACCCAACCAGCCAAGATAAAAGCCTGTCAATTGCCAAAGTGCGTCCAAACCAAGGCAGCCCGGCATGATTTCATTGCCGATGAAATGGCATGGGAAAAACCAGTGGTCCGGCTTGATGTCAAACTCCGCGCGGATACAGCCCTTTCCATGCTCGCCACCATCTTCCAGCACCTGGGTGATACGATCAAACATCAGCATGGGTGGGGCGGGTAGTTGCGCATTGCCTTGACCAAAAAGTTCACCTTTTCCGCACTTTATCAAATCGTCATAGTCAAAACTGGATTGGCGGTCGCTCATGAAAATCAGTATCCCCTATTTCTGCCGACAGGATATCCGGCATTTTTCAAAACTCTTCGATTCCTAGCACAAGCAATATCCTTGTGCCAAAGGAAGATTTGTAATTTTGTTCGGTCTTTCAAGTTACATAGGCAGGAATTTTTTGCGCAAGGTAGGGTGTTTACGACAATTTGAAGCGGTGTAAATCGACGCTTGCGACCATTCGCCTAAGGCATTATATTCTCCAGAGGTAGATCAGACTGGTCCAGATACATGAATCAGACGTTGGATATGGAAGCGAGACTTCGCGAGGCTAAACTACGCCCCACACGGCAACGCGTTGCGTTGGCTGAGTTGATGTTCTCAAAAGGTGATCGCCACCTGTCTGCCGAAAAACTGTATGACGAAGCCCGTGAGGCTGGTGTCGCGGTATCTCTTGCAACAATCTACAACACGCTTCACCAATTTACTGACAATGGCCTGTTGCGTGCGATTTCCATTGATTCCAGCAAAACTTATTTTGATACGAATACCGGAAATCACCATCATTTCTTTTTGGAAGATTCCGAAGAAGTTGTTGATATGCCAGATGGGTATGTAACTGTTGGCAACCTGCCTGAACCACCTGAAGGCATGGAAATTAGCAGCGTCGATGTTATCGTACGTGTGCGCAACAACCGCTCGTAAGCAGCTGTCTATTCCTCAATCTTTTCATCCGGGTAAACGCCCCAGATTTTTGTCTTTGAGACGTATCCTTCAATATTCTTCACGTTGACCTTACACCAGTCGTCGTCACAGGCTTCGACCTTTGCAACGACCCAAGGCTCAAGCTTGGCGATTGTGCGCGTATTCTGTGACCCTTCCTGATGCATGCTTGCCAGGCCTGTAATCTTGTCGCTTTCCCACGGATTGATGACCGCCGTGCGTTTACTGGAAAGCAGTGAATGCAAAATCCAGCCTTCATTTCCTTCCGGGTCTCTGACCTTACGCCAATTGTCATATTCCTGAATAATTTCCATCGGAAGACCAGGCTTCAAATAGCGCCACAAAACCTGAAATTCGCGACCCGGACCCACACGCATGTTCACCCGCTTTGACTTGAGGCTCACAAATCGGGGCAATGGCAGACCCGATTTACCTGTTGAAGCAGCGCTCGCTTCAGAAACAAACGGTTCGATTGGATTTCCCGGCATAGCGATGGCAAAAGCGATAGCCAAACCGGCAGAAACCAGCTTTCTGGTCGATATACTGTCTTTAAGTTTTCTGAATGATGCAGTCATGGAGTCAATGAAGCTTGAGTTGCAGGCTAAGTTTGATAAACCTGTATGGTCCTTTCCATACTCGCAATTCAGGGTTAACAGGATGTCAACGCGCAACGCATTCTATAGAAAGCTGCTGGCATGAATGGTAAAAAACCGGTCGTCGTCGTGACCCGAAAACTTCCCGATTCCATCGAAACAAGGATGCGGGAACTTTTTAAGACCAAACTGAATTTGGCAGATGAGGCTCTTACCCATGAAGAACTGTTGGAGGCGGTTAAAACAGCGGATGTATTGGTGCCGACCGTAACCGATGCAATTAATGCAGATGTCATTAATGCCGCTGGCGATCAGCTCAAGCTGATTGCCAATTTCGGCAATGGTGTGGACAACATTGATGTTGCCGCCGCTGCAAAAAAAGGGATTGTTGTCACCAACACCCCAAATGTTCTGACAGAAGATACGGCAGATATGACCATGGGGCTGATGATCGCCGTGTCCCGTCGTTTCGTTGAAGGTGCACAGGCGATCAACAAGGGCAAATTCCAGGGTTGGTCGCCCACCTGGATGCTGGGTAGTCGAATTTGGGGCAAGCGTCTCGGCATTATCGGAATGGGCCGTATTGGCACCGCGGTCGCACGTCGTGCCAAGGCGTTTGGCCTGTCGATCCACTATCACAATCGCCAACCCGTTGTTGAGCACGTGGAAAATGAATTGGAAGCAACCTATTGGGATGATCTCGATCAGATGCTGCCACGCGTTGATTTTGTTTCGGTAAACTGTCCGGCCACTCCCGAGACAGAAAACCTGATCAACGAAGAACGTCTTCGTCTTCTTCAGAAGGACGCTATCATCGTCAATACTGCCAGAGGTCAGATCATCGATATTGATGCCTTGACCCGCGCCATTGCCCATGGCGCGCTTGGTGGAGCCGGTTTGGATATTTTTGGCCATGGCAACGACATCAAGGAAGACATGATGGGTCTGGTGAAAAAGGGCAAGGTCGTGCTTCTGCCACACATGGGGTCAGCAACCCGGGAAGGCCGATTGGAGATGGGTGAGCGGGTGCTGATCAACATTCGGACCTGGGTTGACCAGCACCGGCCACCGGACCGGGTTTTGCCGCCAAAGGAATAATGATTTGAAAGCAATCACATTCGGATCGGCGATGGTAGATATCATCGCTGTGCTGAAATCAGAATCTATTGAGCAGATTTCGCTGTCCAATGCGCATCAGCAATATCTTTTGGTTGAACCCGGTCGCAAGGTCGAAGCCAGTTCCATCACAACGAATATTGGAGGTGGTGGACTAAACACCGCCGTTGCTCTGTCAAAACTTGGTTGTGACGTGAGACCGGTTGTGAAGACGGGTGACGATCCTTCCCGTGACCATGTTCTGGATCACTGCAAAAGTTCTGATCTCGATACTGGTTTGATGTTGCTGGACGGATCTGAAAGTACTGGTTCAGCAGTGATGATCGCAAGCCATGACAAAAATGCTGCCATTTTCACCCAACGGGGTGCCAACACAACTTTGTCGGTTTCGGACCTGTCGCAGCTTGGCTCATTGGATGCGGAGCTTGTCCATATCGCACCGCTGAGTGGGAATTCGGCAAATATGTTGCCAAAGATCTCACAACAAGCCCGGTTATCGGGTGCGTTTGTCTCGTGCAATCCGGGTATCAGGCAGATTACCACTAAGACCAATACAATTGTAACGGCTGCCAAAAATCTCGACTTGATTTCTATCAATGGTGCTGAAGCCGCTGCTCTGGTTCCATGCCTTTCTGCCCTCAATGCAGAATTGCAATGGCAAGATCCCATGGATGATGAGCCGATACTGCGATCACAGGAATCCATTCTGCCATTGCGCCAATTCTGTGAAGTGTTCCACTCCCATGGGCCGGCAAATGTGTTGGTGACCTATGGTGGCGAGGGAGCATACCTCTATGATGGGCAAGACCTGCATCACCAACCCATTATTCCGGCTGAGGTTGCTGGAACTGCGGGGGCTGGAGATTCGTTTGTTTCAACACTCGCCTGGGCTCTGAAATCCGGGTACCGGGCAAAGGACGCCCTGCTGTTGGCGGCACACAATGCGTCTTCGGTAGTTTCATATGTGAACACGACTGATGGCTTGTTGGACCAAAACATCTTGTTAGAACGCGCTGGCCTTTAGACACATCGAAAATTCCTGCTAGAATTGCGGATTACGGAGATCACGCAATGAACACCCCGTTCGATCAGGATGAAGCTGTTTCGGCCAGCGGTAGCTTTTGGCAGCGGTTTAGTGGCTGGTTCGACTGGGCGGTCAGATATGGTGTTAGCGGATATGACCGTGAGACCAGGCGACGGCTGTCAATCTGCAACATTGCAGGCTATCTTTCTGCATTGTCATCAATCTCATTCGCATTGAATTTTTTGGCCCATGACGTCATGGAAATGCGATGGTTGATTTTCGGCAATGTGTTGTCCGCGGCCATAACAAGTACAGCGCCATTTTGGCATCGCTATAACGCAGTTCTCAGTCCAATCGTTTTGGCAACTACGGTCGCCATAACCCTGTTTTTCTTTGTATCCGAGCTTGGCCGGGACTCTGGGATTCAACTCAATTACATAGGCTCTGTAGCGATTGCCTTTGCAATATTTGGCCTCGGGCACATGCGGTATGTGGCAGCAGTCACGGTAGTTTGCATCGTTGGCCATCTATCGACCTATTTCCTGTTTGAAACTGGCAGAATCCAGCATCTGGTTGATCCTGCGTTTATTACGCAGCTTTACATACAATCAGCGGTTTCAATCATGCTCGTCCTGGCAGCGATCGTCTGGTACGCGTTTTCCATCGCAGCAGACGCAGAAGAACGGTCAGAACGTCTCTTGAAAAACATGTTGCCGGAAAAGATCGCAGAACGATTGCGGGAAGAACCCGACCAGATCATCGCAGACAAGTTTGATGAGGCGACCGTAATGTTTGCAGACATTGTAGGGTTCACCAAACTTGCACGGGAACGTAGCGCCGAAGAATTGGTGGATATCCTGAATACTATTTTTTCGGAATTTGATCGGGTGGGCACAGAGCTTGGAACCGAAAAAATCAAAACCATAGGGGATGCATATATGGCAGTGTGCGGGGTGCCGGAACCCAACGATATTCACACTGGAAATATCATACGATTGGCGACCGGTTTCCAAGGTGTGCTGAAACGAATCGCAAAAGAAAGGGACATCGATATCGACATGCGAATAGGTGTTGCGACGGGACCCATTACCGCGGGCGTGATTGGTAAAGCAAAATTTTCATATGATGTTTGGTCAAACACCGTAAATTTGGCTGCAAGACTTGAAAGCCATGGAGAGCCGGGCAAGATAAGAGTCTCTCAGGCCACGTATCAAGCGCTTAGGGAAAAATATGAATTCGAAAAAGCGCCAACCGAACATCTAAAAGGAATCGGTCGCGAAACAAGCTGGTATCTCGTTGCAGAAAACTAATGGTTAGAGCTTTCCCGCTCCTTCAAACATTTCCCAGGCCTGTCTGACATATTCCGATCGGAAAGAGTGCCCCCCTTCAAACAGGCAAAAGTTCAGAACATCTCCATTGGCATTCTGGCTTTTTTGACAATCCAGCTTGCCAACAGTTTCACGGCCATTTGCCTTGTATTCTCCATATTTGGCATACATCGCCAGTACATCAGGCACCTGCCCTTGGTGGGTATCAGCAATTGGCCGACCGAGTAAGGGTACAACCGGATCAGCATCTCCATGAATGTGGACTACGTTTGTTGGAGGCGTATCGCAAGTCGTCGGCTCGGGTTCCCAGAAAGTGCCTGACATCGGCGCAAATCCTGCAAATAATTCGCTTCGGTGGCAAATGAGGTTCCAGACCATCATCCCGCCAGCTGAGAATCCGGTTGCCATAAGCCTGTCTCGATCAATAGGAAAACGGGTTGTGATGTCGTTGACCACCTCGTCATAATATTCAAATTCAAGGCTTCCATCTGCATCGGTGTTTCGTGGCACGCCGGGAAGACGCCAGTCATCGCTGAAAGATTTGGTCGCAACAAGCGCGACACCCATTTCGGATGCAAGCTTGGCCATCGACTTGTTCTTCATCATGCCTTTCGCAGAACCACGATATCCATGCGAATAGACGATGGCACCAATCTTTGTTTTTCCGTCATGTCCTTCCGGCATCCGAATTCTGTAGTGCCGCTCATTGGACAGAACACAATCTGTGTCAGGCCCACAGGCATAACTGTCGGTTGAAAGAAAAGCCATTGAAACAAGAAAGGCTGTGATCAATGCAAGGCGAGTCATGAATTCCTCCCGAAAAGTCTGAACGCTTGCCGCAGTTTGGGTCCTCACCAGTAATGAGACGAAGTACGATAAAGAGCGATACACAAAACTGTTATGTTGGCGCTCTAAAAGAATGGTCGACAAGCCCATTCAGAGTGAAACGCTGGAACTCCCCATGACATGTATACAGCTCAAGAAAACCGAGGAACTCGCCAGAGCGGTGTTCGCTTTGGAAGAAGATGAATTGTCGCCAGAAGATCAAAAACGTCCAGCCTCCCATAATTTGGTTCGGCGCATGAGTAGAAAAAGTTAAACTCCGGTCGACCCAAAACCACCTGAGCCCCGCTCGGTATCATTGGCAAGACTTGCCTCGACTATCTCAACCTGATGCACTGGGGCAATCACCATTTGGGCAACACGCATGCCGCGCTCAATGACAATGTCTTCTTCGCCCAGATTGATAAGTAACACCATCACTTCACCACGGTAATCCGCGTCAATTGTGCCAGGCGTATTAAGGCAGGTAATACCGTTCTTGAACGCAAGTCCCGAACGAGGTCTGACTTGCCCTTCGAAACCGGATGGAATTTCCATGATCAAGCCTGTTGGTATCAAGGCCCGCTTGCCGGGCTCAAGGGTAATTGGTTCGCTATCCGAAACTGCGGCACGCAAATCCATGCCTGCTGCATCAGTAGTTTCGTAAGCAGGCAAATCCAGCCCTTCAGAATGAGGTAGACGTATTATTCTTAAGTCGGTCATCTTGGATCATATGCAAATTCGAGGCGAAGGCCGCCAGGTTCAGCAACAAAGAAATGAACTTTGGGGCCGGCACCCGAAAACTCTGGTGCACACTCTACCTCAATCCCCGGCCAATCCTTTACTTGGTTAAACAAGGCGTCCAATTCAGCTTCTGAGGCGATTTTTAGCGCTAAATGATGCAAGCCAATATTGGCGCGGCGATCAAACGGTTGTGCGGCTTCGTTATGTACCTGCCAAAGCGTAAGAACAGAGGAACCATCGCTGATGAATTTGGAAGGATAGTCCGGCTTGCCGCCAACTTCTTTCCAACCAAGACAGTCGCAGAAAAACGTAGCGGTCTTTTCAAGGTCCCGGACAGTTAATCCCAGATGGTCAATTCCAAGGGTCTTTGCAGTCATTAGCAGTCCTTTATTGTTCCGCGAATGCTATCACCAACAAAGGAAGCAAGGAATCAGGCCTCCAGAGTTTCCACGTCAAAATGGTCAATAATTTTTTGAACAAGCCGTTCTGCGACCTCCACCTTGCCAAGCGTCGGCCATGCTTCAATGTCGGAATTGCTGATCAGCTTTACCGTGTTGCGATCGCCACCCATTACACCGCCCTCGGGCGACACATCATTGGCGACAATCCAGTCAGCGTTTTTGCGCTTGAGTTTCGCTTTTGCATGTTTCTCAAGTTTCTCGGTTTCCGCAGCAAACCCGATCAGCAGTGATGGCCTTTTTTTGTGATGCCCCAGCCCTTTGAGAATGTCCGGGTTTTCAACAAGCTTGAGTGAGTCTGGGCCTTTGCCATTCTCCTTCTTCATTTTTTCATCGGCTTCGTCCGCGCTGCGCCAGTCAGCAACTGCAGCAACCATGATTGCAATGTCAGCAGGAAGTGATGCTTCCACCATGGCCTGCATTTCTCGCGCGGTTTGAACCCGTATCGTTTCCACACCCTTTGGATTTGGGATGGCCACAGGACCGGAAACCAGAATGACTTCAGCGCCTGCATTTGCCAGGGCTTCGGCTATCGCGTGGCCCTGCTTGCCTGAAGAGCGGTTTGCAATATACCGAACGGGATCAATTGGTTCATGGGTCGGGCCGGAGGTCAGAATTGCGCGCTTTCCGGCAAGTGGCTTTGGTTCGGCAATGGGAGAAATCAATTTGGCGATTGCTTCGACGAGCTGCATCGGCTCGGCCATCCTGCCGATCCCCGCCTCACCACTTTCTGCCATTTCGCCAGCATTGGGGCCGATCATGTGAATGCCGTCATTTGCTAGTGTGACGCGATTGCGCTGTGTTGCGGAATGAGACCACATTTGAGGATTCATAGCGGGTGCGATCAAAACAGGCTTGTTGGTTGCCATTAATACTGTAGAGGCAAGGTCATTGGCATGGCCGTTTGCCATCTTGGCCATCATGTCTGCCGTCGCCGGTGCAACGACAATCAGATCAGCCTCGCGCGACAAACGAATGTGGCCAATATCGTGTTCATCTTCGCGGTCGAACAGGTCAGTAAACACCTTGTCACCAGAAATAGCGCCAACACTCAAAGGTGTGACAAATTCTTCTGCTGCGGGGGTGAGAACTGGCCTCACAACCGCACCGCGTTCCCTTAACCGTCGGATCAGGTCCAGGCATTTGTAGGCGGCAATCCCGCCACCAATGATCAATAGAATGCGCTTTCCAGCCAATCCAGAAGTATCGATTGAGTGCGGTTCAACCTCCGCAGCTGATGAAACAGCCCTAAATGGTTGTGGTTGATTTAGCTCGTTCAGCAGAAGACGAACTTCTTCTTCCATGGAGTTGCCATTGCGCGCTGCGCGTTCACGTAGCGCCTGTTTTGTGGCCTCATCGAGATTTCTGATTGTGATACTTGCCATATTGGGAATATAAGATCTGATGTCAATGATTGCAAATTATGATTTCATTGATCTCATTTTAAGAGAAAAAACTCTTAAAGCCTGAAATACAAGCAGTCAGAGCTGCGTCATCTACATCCTTGTGCAATACCATACGGATTTTGGGTTGTTGTCCGCCAATTTTAACGCCGTAGCCCGCCATATGGGTATGAAGCGCCACATGGTCTTCAATTTCAGGCGTGAAGAACACCATATTAGTATCCTGTTGAACCTTGCCGCAGTTCAAAACTTTCAATTCTGAAGCAAGATGGGCGGCGCGATCATGGTCTTCCTGAAGGCGTTTGATATTGTTGTCGAGAGCAAAAAGACCGGCTGCCGCTGCAAACCCTGCCTGACGCATGCCACCACCCAGGATTTTCCGGTTACGTCTCGCCTTGGCAATGAGATCTTTTGGGCCTGTCAAAACGCTACCCATCGGTGTTCCCAATCCCTTTGACAGACAAACGGAAACTGTGTCAGCAATATTCGCGAGTTCATGTGGTGCGCATCCCAGTGCGGTTACGGCATTGAAAAACCTCGCCCCATCAAGATGCACACTCAATCCTGCATCGCTCCCGGCTGACGCAGCATTCTTGATGGTCTCCAATGAAATAGCTTTGCCGTGCACGGTGTTTTCAAGGCACAAAAGTTTGGAAATGGGGCAATGCGGATCATCGTCTTTGATTGCAGGGCGAACGCTTGCAGCAGATACGGAGTGATCTTCTTCAAGATTGATCGGGAACATTGCGACGCCTGCAAGAACGGATGCTCCAGCGGCTTCGTCAATGAAGATGTGGTACTGATCGCCAACAATCACTTCTTCACCACGTCCGCAATGCGCCATGACTGAACACAGATTGCTCTGTGTGCCCGAAGGGACAAACATGCCCGCTTCCTTGTCGAGCATTTCGGCCAAGCTAGCTTCAAGGTGATTCACAGTTGGGTCTTCACCGTAGACATCGTCACCCACCACTGCCTCTGACATTGCCCGGCGCATGTCATCGCAAGGACGTGTAACCGTGTCCGATCTCAAATCGCATACGGTTTTTGACGTTTCGAGATCGGTTTCAACCTGTGAATATAGGTTCATTCCGTCACCTGTTCGTAAGCAAGTGCCGCAACTATATGGACACGGCGCGTATCACCACCATTTAGTGCGGTGTGATAACCTCTGGTATCGGTAAAATACACAGAGCCATCCGCGGGAAGGTGGGTAACGTGATGATTGACGATGAAAAGCGAGCCAGGATTGGTTGTAACCGGAATATGGAGCCTGGGTTCCGGGTCACGATGCCAGGAATTGCAATTGTACAATCCCTTTGAGAGAATACGGGTTCGACCAATCGGAAAGCGCTTCTTGAGTTCTGTTACTACTTCCTCAAAATAGGTTCCTGCAAATTTTGAATTGAACTCTGAAAACTGATCTTCAGGTACAAGGTCTTCTCGAGCTTCCTCGACATACCTGTCATCGCCCCTGATCCAGTATCGTCCAGACAAGTCATTCTCTGTCCATTCTGTTTGTCCGGGTCTTTGAGTGAGCGGCAGGGCAGCAAATCCCTGATCCTGCATGCTTCCCTGAAACGCTTCACGGGCCAGACATTCATCAAGGGCTTCAAGCAGGCGTTTGATGTCAAACTTGAGGTTCAGCTTCTGGATGCCGGGACCGGGTACGAATTTGGTAACCGACGAATTTCTGGGTTCTTCGGACATCGCCGCATGAATGGTTTTGACATCAGCATCCATAATTTGAGGTGAATGTTGCATGAGATCCTCCTGAGACCCGTAACACGAATAGCCTAGACAAAAACACTCTGGCACGGAAATGAAATTTCGGCCTTGGACGGAGGGTTTCTCAATTCATGAACAAATCGTTGATGCCTGACTACCAGATTTCACAGGTCAGTCACCCCGTGTCGACTTAGGCAGGCATTAGCGAATCTAAACCAATAGTTACGGGTCAGAAATATCAATGTCATTTGGGAGATGCGTATGCGTGGAAGCAATTCCAACCAAATGCAGGGGAAGTCAAAAAGCGAAGCAAAACAAAACTCTACCTCGGACCGGCTGGAGGCATTGGAAGGCAAATGGGCGGCGCAGGAAGCCAGGTGGGCAGCAAGGGAAGAGAAATGGGAAGCCCGGGAGGAAAAGTGGGATGCCAAAGCGGAACAATTCGCTGATAACCCCGAAAAACTAGCTGCTCTTGAGGAAAAATGGGATTCAATTAGGGAGAATTGGGACGAAAAGCGTGAGCAGTGGGATGAGAAACGAGAAGAGTGGGATGAAATAAGAGAAGAAATATCTTCTGCTTCAGAAGGAGGTGTTTCATATGATGCAGAAAGCAATACCTATTCGGTTCCGACAGGCACTCCGGCAGCAGAGGTAAACACAATCATTGTGGGCGCAACCGCCGGTGCTACCATCGTTTTGCTCGATGGTGTCCATGAGTTCTCAGAAACAATCCAGATCAATCGCGATGACATTTCGATTGAGGGCGAAAGTGAAGAGGGAACCATTCTCAATTTCACATTTCCTGAGGGAACCGGTGCCAACGCCATTGAGATTTCATCTGGTGCCGAGAAAGCCAAGTTTTCCGAACTGACTGAGTCTGTCGAAGCTGGGGCGACCGAGATCACCATTGCCGATGCATCATCTTTAAGCGCAGGCGATGTGATTTATATCAGCCAGGCAAATACGGAAGAGTATTTGGCAGAAAACGGATGGGACAATGTTTCTTTTGAGGATGCGGACAATCGTCCCTTTCGCGAGATGATCATCCGCGTTGAGGCGGTTGAGGGAAACACTATCACTCTTTCATCTCCGTTGGCATTCGACTTTGATGCGATGGAAGCAGATATCTTCAACATTGAGATGCTTGAAAATGTATCGCTTGAAAATTTCACAGTGACATCAGGCCTTGATGCGGAAACGAACTACAACGACTTTGTGAACACATACCCGGAGTTCGACAAGACATCCGTCATCTATGTTGAAGGTGTCGATGGTATGGAGCTCTCGGGTATCACGATCATCGATACGCCCAGTACAGCTTTTGATTTCAGAAGTACCATCGATTTGACCGGCGACAATCTTTACGTCAATGGCGCGCATAATCTTGGTGGCGGCGGCAATGGCTATGGTTTCCAGCTTTATGAGACATTCGATGCCTCATTGACGGATCTGGAAATCTACAACGTGCGCCATTCAGTCTTGTTCTCTTCATGGCATGCTGAGGCCGGGAACTATATTGAAATTGCTTCGACCAACCGGGATGTGAATTTCCACGGGTCACCGGATATCGGCAACACAGTAATAGTAGGAACTTCGATTCTTGAGTATAGCCCAGATCAGCACACTGGAAGCGGTAATGGCTTTTGGAGCATCGTTAGCGGAGGAGGCTCGCGACACGCCGGCATAGATTATGACGATGAGAATTCCGTCGTTTTCACACATGCAGAAGGGTCAACAGGTCGGGATACCATTTACGGGGCTGATGGAGGCTCCTACTTTGATGGCAATGGTAGTCAGGATATTCTGATCGGCGGCAATGGTGATGATACCATCATTGGTGGTTTGTCACGCGATCTTCTCACCGGTGGAGAAGGCGCAGACATCTTTGTTTTTGAAGTTGGCGACTCTTTTGACGTCATCACGGATTTCTCTGGTGATGAAGAAGGCGATACAATCTGGTTTACAGGTGAACATGATCTAGTGACGTTCGAAGATCTAGACATATCACAGAACGGCGAAGACACGGATATCGTCTATGGCGGGAGCAGTAAAATCACACTTGCCAACTATGACATGGCTGCTCTTGAAGCCGGGTTCTTTGTTTTTGAACCGGAAGATCTGGCCTCCTATTTGGTTTAGGTTGTCGCGGAGTGCATGAAAAATGCGAAGCGCCTTGTGTTGGCCTGAATTTAAAGCCATATAGCGGTCATCGAACTATTTTGCCGACGACGACTCTTTTCTGTATTGCCACTATGGTAAACCTAACGGCTTCTTTTTCTCAAAATTGACGATCTACAAAGCGTGGCCAATTCCGGTTGCGTTTATCTACCCACGAGAGGAATTATCCGTGACACCAGGTACAGTAAAATTTTATAATGATCAAAAGGGCTTCGGCTTCATTCAACCTGAAACAGGCGGCGCTGACGTCTTTGTTCACGCAACTGCATTGGAGCGTTCAGGAATGAGTGCCTTGGCGGAAGGCCAGAAAGTTGAATTTACAACGGCTGTTGATAGCCGCAATGGCAAAACTGCAGTGGATCAAATTCAGGCAGCTTAAGCTAGAATCGCAATTTTCAAATGAGGCCGCAGATGCGGCCTTATTCATGTTCGCGACTTTCGAATAGAAATGATCGTAGCAACTAGAACGGTGATGCCTGCACTCAGTGACAGAAGCATTAGGCTTCCGCTTTGGATTTTTACATCCATAAGACCTGCGAGAAAAATGTCGTAGTTCAGCCGGCCGGGCAGGAAGGTAAAGCCACCTGCAATGATGTTCCCGCCGATGAAGACAGAAATCAGCGTGCGTTTGTGATCTCCGATCCGTCCTTTGCGTGCAAAATAAACTGCCAACGTCAAACTGATTGGAACAATAATTGAGAAAATATGTATGGGGCTGAAAAGTCCCCAAGTCCGGATTTCGTGAATAAACAAGCCTGTCAATGATACCACGAGCATTAGCGCCATCCATGCTCTGCCTAAGCGTTTATGTATTGGAGTTCCCTTGGGCCTTAGAAAGACAACAGAGCCAATAAAGAGCGCCAGAAACGCTGAAATCATGTGAACCTGAACTACAGGGTCTGCATGCAAAAAAGCCTGAACGTTCATATCGAAATCCTTGACGTTTTGTAGTTGCGTGAACATTCTCTAGAAGAACAAAACGATGAGTAGCAGGCGCTTGGATACTTCAAAGGCAAACTACGCCAACGAACACAGAGAATTCGTCAACCTGTCGCCTATGCAATTCACGCGTCGCGAAATGCGCAGAGTTTTTCTGAATCCCAAATTTTGGATTGGTTTTGTGGCGGTGGTTTTGGTTTTGGCAATCAGCGGACCATTTTACACAGCCATAAATTTAAACTTTGCAGAGCGCCTTTCGTATTGGGCCTTGATCTCTGGCGTGAGTTTTGTGCTTGGCCTGTTTACATCGCTTTTTGTTGGAGCCTGGCTTTATCATCAAGGTTTGGGACGGATGGCTGCTCAAAGCATATCTGGTTTCCTGGCAGGCCTTCCGATTGCCGGGTTGGTGTGGTTTAGCGGAGTGTTCTTGTTCGGACTGAACCCGGCAGACACACTTCTCAAGTTTATCATTTTGGTTTTGGAGTGCGGGTTAATCTCGGTAGTTGTTGCCATGTTCTTTTGGATGTTCCGAAACAGGCGCATGGAGACTGCAGTAGCGAATACCAATCAGACGATCTCTCCGTTTCTCGACCGCCTCCCCTTGGCTTTGGGAAAGGATATTATTTCGATCCAGTCTCAGGATCATTATCTGCGAGTAACAACTGTTGCTGGAAGCGACATGCTCTTGATGCGGATGGCCGATGCTTGCAGCGAACTTGCCAATTTCAAAGGAATGCAGGTTCATCGGTCGTGGTGGGTCGCTCTTGACCATGTTCGTTCTTTTCAAAAAGCATCCGGAAAAGGAACGCTGGTTTTATCCGACGGACAAGAAGTGCCGGTGAGCCGAGGGTTTTTGAAAGCAGTGCAGAGTGAATTAGGATAATTCAAGTATTCAGCAATCCTGTTAATTCTATAACCTCGCCGTGCGCCACAACTTTACTCCCTTCATTGTAGGTAAACTTCATACCTTCGTATATTTTTTCACGATAAAAAGGCTTTCTCTCTTCCAAGATTACATACATTTCAGCAATCTTTGTCCCCGTAATCGGAATATTTTGAGACGTATATACACCCGGCTCTTCAATGAAAAAGGGGTGAATCATGTGAAGATAACCAGTGTCGTCATCACCTAGGAACATTACGTCCCAACGTATTGGATTATGAGGAGGGGTTTGTCTTCCACCTTCGGCTGCGGTGAGTATTCGAATACTCGCAATAAAATCTGATTTGTAAAATTTAATCTGGCGGAATGGGTCATCTGTCAAAACCTGCCTGCCAATCCCCTGTCCGGGAAGCAGGTAGGCTTCAGCCCGTTCTTTTGCTGCCAGTCGCCGATCGATCTGCGGGTTTTAAAACCAGCCAGGCCGTCTGCACCACCGACATCATAGCCCTTCTTGATCAGACCGTTTTGTATGGCCATGACATTGCCGCGCTTGAGACCGGACACAGACTGAAACCCGGCGACAAAGGGTTTGTCGGTATATTGAATCCGATCGGCAACATTGCCGACGAAGAGGGCGTAAAGGTCGGAATTGTTGTATTTCTTGATCACATAAAAATTTGGTGTTGCGATAAACGCCGGGCCTGCGCGACCTGCTGGCATTAGCACACCCCCATTTTTCCCAAGTTCCGCGTTTGGAAATGCTTTCCCGGAAATTCGGGTGACACCTGCCTTTGCCCAATCACGGATTGGGCGCATCTGATCGGGTCCTTCTAGGGCGCAGGAAACATTTGCTGGAATTGCTGCTTCATATCCCCAATCCCGACCACGCTGCCATCCATATTGCGAAAGATAATTGGCAATTGAAGCGAGTGTATCCGGGACTGAGCCCCAAATGTTGCGCTTGCCATCGCCATCATAATCAACCGCATATTCGAGATAGGATGAAGGCAGGAACTGGGGTTGCCCCATGGCTCCGGCCCAGGATGATTTCATAGAACCTCGGGTGGCATAGCCTTTTTGCAGGATTTGAAGTGCGGCCAGCGTTTCCTTGCGAAAGAGGTCTTTGCGGGTGGACATGAATGCTTTTGTGGCAACCACTCTCACCGCATCATGGGGGATTTTCGCTCGACCAAAGGCGGACTCGCGACCCCAGATCGCCAGTATGATACGACCTGGAACGCCATATTGTTTTTCAATGCGCGTGAGTAGGGCTTTGTGTTTGTTAAAAAGCTGTCGGCCTGAACGCACCACGGGTGCGATGTTGTTCTCATTAAAATATCGACCCGGTGAACGAAATTCTGCTTGGGCCTGCGGACGGGATGGTTTTGCCTTTGTACCCGGTGGAACCAGATCGGGCAGCTTCCAATTAAGCGTAACGCCCTTGAATGCTGAATTGAAAGTGCGTGATGAAACACCAAGCCTCTTCGCTTCCGGCCAAAGATCGTTTTTCAACCAGGTTTGAAACTGACGTTCGATTTTTTGAGTGTTCTGCGCGTAGGCTGGAAATGCTAAGGTAACTAGAAGCAGTGTAATAAAAAAGCGCATGGCAAATCCTCTTGATTCGCCAAGGCTAACTAAAAATATGGATATTTTGAAGTTTATAGGGAAACACTAGCTGCTTCGTAAATGCATCAATGCTTTTTCTTCTTCGCCGATGCGGACATAGAGCATTGCAGCATTGAGAGCTGTGAACAATAGTGCAATCCACCAAAGGCCAAGCGCCATGGGCGCGACGATGATTTCTGCGATCACCAGCATATAGTTCGGATGACGAAAGTATTTGAAGGGCCCGGCCAGCACCAAAGGTTCGTCCAGGACAATTATCCGGGTGGTCCAGCGCTCACCAAGTGAGGTTAGTATCCAGACGCGTAAGCCTTGCAGCGAGGCAAAGAGCGCCAGCCAGAACATGTTCACCTCTTGCCCAATGCCAAAGACGACAAGTGCTATAATCCAGGCAGTGTGCATGGAAACCATGACCGGATAATGCGAGGCACCATGTTCCTGAGCCCCACGGCTCAAAAGTCGTTCAGTGTTGCGTTTCGCAATTACAAGCTCGCTCAATCTCTGCAGAATGATGAAGCCAAGGAAAAGTGTAGCGCCGGTTGAGATAGTCATGCTGCGATATCCATCGGCACGAAACTGGCGGTAAAGCCAGGGCCAAGAGCGCCAAGCATCATCGGGCCGGTTTTGCCTTGTGAGACCACTTCATCCAGCACAAACAGTGCCGTTGGCGCTGACATGTTTCCATAGTCGCGAAGCACTTTCCGTTCCGCGTCCAGTGTTCCGGTTTGGAGTTGCAGCGTTTCTTCAAGTGCTTCCACCACTTTTGTCCCGCCGGGATGGAAAACAAAACGCGCGAGATCGTTTTGGCCAATTTCTGCTTTGGCCAATGCCGTGTCAGCTGCATCTTTCATATGCTCCAGCGCAAATGCGGGGATCGAACGATCAAAAATGACGCCGAGACCGGTTTCGTCTACGTTCCAGCCCATAATGTTCAACGTGTCAGGCCACATATGCTCGCTGCCTGTTCCAAGGCGAATTTCTTTGTCTGAACCGGGATCGGAAGAAAGGACAGCCGCCGCTGCGCCATCCCCAAACAGAATGGTTGCGACGATATCGGCTTTGGAAAGCCGGTCAGAACGGAAGGAAAGCGTACAGGCTTCCATTACGACTAGCAGAACGTTGGCGCCTGGGTCGGCGATTGCCAATTGTTGAGCAATCCGAAGGCCGGTCACGCCACCCGCACAACCAAGGCCGAAGATAGGTACTCGCTGGATATCGCTCCTGAAACCGAGTTCAGCAGCGGACAAAGCTTCAAAGGTTGGTGTTGCGATTCCGGTTGAGGATACTGAAACAACAATATCAATTTCATTCGCAAGCTTCTCTGCTTTTGCCAAAGCCTCATTTGCTGTTTTGGAAAACAGTGCTTTTCCTTCTTCGAGATAGAGCGAATTTCGGTCGCTCCAGTCTTTCGGATCATCAAACCATTCAATAGGAGCGAAAGAATACCGCTTTTCCACACCTGACGTTTTGAAACTTGCAGACATGCGTTCAAATTGCGCAAAGCGTGGGCCGAGAATTCTGCGCGCGTTGCGCTCTACCAGATCTTGGGGCAATTCATGGGGTGGCGTGCAGGTTGCAACAGAATTCAGGAATACAGACATCGATTTTCTCTCATGGTTTGAGAGAAACCTAACGCCGCCCGCTTTAACTGCCAGTCACAAGTCATTGACGAGGTATCACCATTGTTTGCACATTCGAGAGCGAATAAAACCTGCATCACTCCGTTCAGCATCAATGGGGCCTGATGTTAGTAAGGCGCTGGATATTGCCGGTAGACCGCAAGAATGTCGGACATCACTTCATCACTCAGCTTCAACTCCGCTGCCTCGATTGAGTTCGAAAGCTGTTCCATTGAAGTTGCCCCAAAAATGACCGATGCCATGAACGGTCTGGTCAAACACCATGCAAGCGACATTTGCGCAAAGTCGAGCCCGTGTTTTTCAGCTATGGCCTGATAGGCCGAAACTGCGGCGTGAGTTGTTTCATTCCAGCGACCGCCAAGATTTGCGACTGAGACATCGGCGCGCGAGCCTTTTGGGCGCTCATCTCCCGTGCATTCCGCATATTTGCCAGTAAGAAGACCGCATGCGAGCGGTGAAAAGGACAGAAGGCCCAAATCCTCGTGATGGCTTAGCTCAGCCAAGTCGAGATCATAAATCCGGCACAGGAGGGAATACTCGTTCTGGATAGTAGCCATACGTGGCAGACCATGCTGCTCAGAAAGACGCAGCCATTGTGCTGAACCCCAGGCACTTTCATTGGAAAGTCCGACAGCACGAATCTTGCCTGCCTTCACATGCCCATCCAGCGCCTCAAGAACTTCCAGCATGTTATCAAGCGTTTGTTGTGTATCTTGTCCTGTCGGGTCGAACGTCCATTGCTGACGGAAGTGATAGGAACCACGGTTCGGCCAATGAAGCTGATAGAGGTCAACATAGTCAGTCTGAAGACTGGTCAGGCTATCGTTTAGTGCGGCATCGATTGTGGCTGGTGAAATGGGAGCGCCATTTCGCACATGCTTAAAACCAGAACCTGAAACCTTGGTAGCGATGACCACATCCCCGCGGCGCGCCTTGTTTTTCGCAACCCAAGTTCCGATGATGCGTTCCGTATCGCCTTGCGTCTCGGCAGACAAAGGTGTGGTTGGATACATCTCTGCGGTGTCGATAAAGTTGATGCCATTATCGAGCGCATAGTCGATTTGCTCATGGCCTTCTGCTTCGCTGTTTTGAGTGCCCCAGGTCATGGAGCCAAGGCAAAGTTCACTCACCATAATGCCGGTGCGGCCAAGTTCATTCTGTTTCAAGTGATTGGTGTCCCGAATATAAAAGTGCCCGAACCATAAGCATGGTCCGGGCACAGCGCAACAGGCTGAGTTGCGCTCTGGGGCTCAGCGATTGTGCAAACGTGTGTGTAGCTCTTTAATCTTGTTGCTTGCAGTGCGCTCACATGCGCACGGAATAAATGCGTGGACTAACGCAGCAAGGCCTGCAACAAACAGCGAGCATGCAAATTTCAGTGCAAAGCCAAGATGCTCGAAATACGTTTCATCAACCGACTGTGGGTGCTCGATGAATGCTCGGTGAAAAAATTGTCTCATGATTGTTCTCCTTGCCGGGACAATACTTCGGTCACAACGGGAAATAATCCGAAAAAATCATGGAAATAGGAAAAAATATGAGATAATTTCTCAGTCATGACTAGTATTGACGAATTTGATCTCAAGATTCTGCGCCAAGTGCAGAAAGATGCCGCGCAACCCATTGAGGTTGTTGCAGACCAGGCCGGTCTATCCCGCAATGCCTGTTGGCGCAGAATCAAACGGCTGGAGGCAGACGGTTTCATCACGTCCCGGGTTGCCCTTTTGGATGCGGAGAAGCTCGACCTTGATTTGATGGTTTACGTGATGGTCCGCACGCACGATCATGAGCCGGGCTGGTTGGAGAAATTCAGAAACGCCGTTCGTTCCATGCCCGAAATTGTTGGCGCGCACCGTATGAGTGGAGATCTTGACTATGTGCTGCGCGTTCGCGTGAAAGACGTGAAAGCCTATGATGCGTTTTATCAGCGACTGATTGCAAAAGTGCCGATCTCCGAAGTCTCAGCAAGCTTTGTTATGGAGGACATCAAGGATACGACTGGTTTGCCGATATAAAGCAATATGAAAGCCTATGCGTAGCGGCGAAGTCCATCTGCAAAGTGTTCAACCAGGAGCTTGATGCGTTGGGAGTTGGTTGCGCCGTTCCTGTAAACCAGCTTCAACGGGCGCACCGGCATTTGAAACTCTTTTAGAATGTGAACCAGACGTCCCGCTTCGATATCTTCATCAACATCCCACAAGGACTTGAATGCGATGCCGTAGCCCGCGCGGCACCATTCGGCAACCAGCTCGCCATTATTCACGGTTCGATTGCCATTTACAGAAACAGTTTTCTCCTTGCCATCCACCAGAAACTTCCAATGGCGGTCCACCATGTTTCCGAAATTGATCAAAAGACAATTATGGTTCACAAGATCAGAGGGGTGCTTCGGCGTGCCATGTTGTTTCAGGTATTCGGGAGAAGCGCAAATGACCCGGACATTGTTTGCCAGTGTTCTGGCTTCCAGGGAAGTATCTGATACCTCGCCAATTCGAAACGCCAAATCCACGGCATTGTTCATGAAATCGACGTAACCGTCATCCAATGTAAGTTGCACATTTATCTCGTCATGCATTTTCATGAATGCATCCAGCATGGGCGCGATCTTGTTTCTTCCAAAGTCATGAGTTGCCGTGACATGGATCGTTCCGGAGATTTTTTTACTCCCATGTCTAATGCGCAAATCAAGTTCGTCGATCTCCGCAAGGATACGATTGGCGCTTTTTGCAAGTTCACGCCCTTCATCTGTCAGGCTTATAGATCTGGTTGAACGGTTCAGCAGGCGGGCGTTGTAATGGGCTTCAAGTGCTGCAAGTCGCTCGGATACCCGGGCCGGTGACAGCCCAAATTCACGGCCGGCGGATGCAAGGCCTCCTTTTCGTATGATCAGTAAAAAGAGACGCAGGTTGTCAATTAGCATAGCTGCCTCATTATTCGGTAATATCGAATTATATGTTTCTTATTTTCATTATTGTTTGGAAAAAGCGCAAGTGATATTTGTGAGTTCCAAATATTGGGAATGAAAACATTTCCTTAGGGATTCGGCTGGCGTGCTAAAATGCTGGGGCACCCGCCAGCCGATGCTTTCAATCCCTCAATTCTGTGACATGCAACTAAAGCTGAATGGCAGCTTTGAGCCCAAATTGCATGATGTTGCGTTATGTCCGAATGGCTGCTTATTTTCTTCCCAGCTCGATTGCGCGGTCTCTGCAGGCGCTCATCGCCTTTGAAATCACATCTCCAAAGCCGCTTTCCTGCATCGAAACAATGGCCGCATGGGTCGTCCCGTTTGGTGAGGTGACACGGGCACGGAGGTCTTCTGGTGCTTCTCCTCGGGCGGCCATGGTTGCAGCGCCAAGTGCCGTTTGAAGGGTCAGCGCCTTGGCATCCTCCGGTGAAAGACCCAGCTCAGTGCCTACCCGGATCATCTCCTCGATCATCAAGAAGTAATAGGCCGGGCCACTACCTGACACGGCGGTGACCGCATCAAGCAGCTCTTCACGCTCGACGGTAACACAAATGCCGAATGCCTCAATAATCGCTTGAGCCGCCACACGTTGCGCTCCGGTCGTGTGTTCGTTGACAAAGAGCCCCGTCGCGCCCAACCCAAATAAAGCAGGAGTATTGGGCATGGTGCGTGCGATGGCAATCAGACCAAAGAGGTCTTCAAGCGATGCAATTGTGACTCCTGCAGCAATGCTGAGGATCAGTTTGCCAGACAAGTTTACGTCCATCTGCTCGGCAACAGCGGCGATGACCTGCGGTTTGACTGCAAGAACGATGATGTCAGCGGCAGCAGCGTCGGCCATATCGGCTGTGCTGTGAATGCCGTGATCTGCTGTCAGCCGATCCCGTTGATCCGCATTCGGATCAACAACCGTGATGCGGGATGACTCCCATCCACTCGCAATCAAGCCGCCGATGATGGCCGCCGCCATGTTGCCGCCGCCAACGAATGCAATCTTTTCCATGGCTCAGAAACTCGTGATCACGGTTGCACCGATCGACTGGAACTTGTCCATGTTCATCAGGGCTTCGGGGGCGGCGTCTATGCTGATCTTGTCGCCGACCAGACGTGCCGGATCGAGTTTGCCGCTTTCGACCATATCGAGCATCGCACCATACCTATGGGCCTGCATCCCATGAGAGCCGAGCAGTTCAATTTCTTGTCCGACGATTTTGGGCATAGGCACAGCAGGGGCTGCATGATCGCCCAACATCAGGCCCACCTGAATATGCTTGCCCCGTGGCCGCAGGCAAAGGATCGAATTGGTCA
>JASJDO010000051.1 GCA_030065115.1 Rhizobiaceae bacterium
TCGCCTGGCCGCATTGATGGGCATACGGGTGATCCATGTTTTGACCCACGATTCGATCGGGCTGGGCGAAGACGGACCAACCCACCAGCCGGTAGAACATATGGCTGCACTTCGTGCGATCCCCAACCTTCACGTATTCCGGCCGGCGGATACAATAGAGACAGCAGAATGCTGGCAACTCGCGTTGGAAGCACAGAAAACGCCAAGTGCAATCGCGTTAACACGGCAGGGGCTTCCTGCGGTTCGTCTTGAGCATACCGAAGACAATCTGTGCGCAATGGGCGCCTATGAACTGTCACCAGCATCAGCTGATGCTCAAGTCTCGATCTTTGCTTCGGGGTCTGAAGTGGAACTTGCTATTGCGGCGCAAACCGAACTGGAAGAAGCAGGAACACCAACACGTGTTGTATCCGTTCCATGTTTTGAGCTTTTCAATGCGCAATCAGAAGACTATCGCAACGCAATTATTGGTGACGCTCCTGTCAAGATCGGCGTAGAAGCAGCCATCAAGATGGGCTGGGAGCAGTTCATTGGAAATGGTGGTGTCTTTATTGGCATGAATTCATTCGGCGCATCTGCTCCGGCGGGCGATTTGTTTGAACATTTTGGAATAACCGCAGAGGCAATTGTTTCAGCTGCCAACGCGAAACTGGAAAGCGCCGTCTCTGAAGACGACGCGTGACTTGCAACGGAGAAAAAGTAAATGACTGTGAAAGTCGGTATTAATGGATTTGGCCGAATTGGCCGTAACGTATTACGTGCGATCATCGAGTCTGGCCGTACAGACATTGAGGTTGTTGCAATCAACGACCTGGGCCCGGTTGAGACCAACGCCCACCTGATGCGCTACGATTCTGTTCATGGCAAATTCCCGGGCACAGTAACCGTTGATGGAGATACGATTGATGTGGGTCAAGGCCCGATCAAGGTTACTGCTGAACGTGACCCAAAGGCTCTGCCCTGGGGTGATGTGGACATCGCGATGGAGTGCACTGGTATTTTCGCAAGCAAGGACAAGGCGTCCATGCATCTGGAAAACGGTTCCAAAAAAGTGCTGATCTCTGCTCCTGGCGGCAATGATGTCAAAACGATCGTTTATGGTGTGAACCATGATTCACTTGAGGCAGGTGATACTGTTGTTTCCAACGCTTCATGCACCACCAACTGTCTTTCGCCGGTTGCCCATGTGCTGCACAAGCATTTCGGCATCGAAAAAGGCATGATGACCACCATCCACTCATATACAGGTGATCAGCCAACCCTCGACACCATGCACAAAGACCTGTATCGCGCACGCGCAGCAGCGATGTCCATGATCCCGACTTCTACAGGCGCTGCAAAAGCAATTGGCCTTGTATTGCCAGAGCTTAACGGCAAGCTGGACGGCATGTCAGTTCGGGTTCCAACACCAAACGTTTCCGTGGTTGATCTGAAATGCGTGGTTTCAAAGAACACGACCGCAGAAGAGATTAATGCAGCGATCCGTGAAGCTGCTGATGGTGAACTGAAAGGTGTACTTGGCTATACAGACGAGTCGCTCGTTTCCATGGATTTCAACCATGACCCGCATTCTTCGATCTTCCACATGGATCAGACCAAAGTGATGGACGGCAACCTCGTCTCAATCCTGACCTGGTACGACAATGAGTGGGGTTTCTCAAACCGCATGTCCGACACTGCAGTTGCCATGGCAAACGCTGGATAACCCAAGCTGCCAAGGGAACTGGAAATAGCACTGGCTGTTATCGTTGGTGTTGGACTTCTTTCGCTAATCTGGTTTACGTTCAAAACCGGGGCTAAAGTAGATCCAAGCAAATCCAGTTCCCACAAAGACGACTTTAGGTTTACAGGCCATAATGCTAACCGCTCCGATTTTAATAGCAGCGGAGACGGCGACTAATAGATGAAAAACCCATTTCGCATTAATCCTGAGACCGTTTGGCCAGGCTTAGGATTCCCTTTCCATCACGCAGTGGTGGAACCTGAAGGTCGAAAAGTTCATGTTTCCGGCCAAGTGGCTTGGGATTTAGAACGAAATATAATTGGCATCGGTGACGCTGGTACCCAAACTCGATATGCCATAAAAAACATTCAGAATATCCTGTTTGGATTGGGTGGAACCTTAGAAGATATCATTTCAGTGAATGTTTTCTATGTTGATCAAGCCGACTACCAAGCAATTTGCGATGCACGCAAGGAGATGTTCGAAATTGAACATGGCCCAGCAAGTACCGCAGTTCGTGTGGCGGGCTTAGTTCACGATAAACTTCTAGTGGAGATTTCTGCAATCGCGGTAATTCCAGAAGAGAAATTCAAAGTAGAATGACCGACCCAATACTAATCTTTTTGGCCATTGCGGTAATCATCATCGCGGTGGCCATTGTGCTTTCATGGGTCTATCGAAAAACAATCATTCGAGACAAGAAAATCCAGCGAGCACATGAACGCGATGCAGATGGGTTGAGCGCAGGCGTTGGAACCTCAATCGGAATTGACGCAGACGATCATTAATAATGCAATTGTTATTGTCGACCTAACAAATTGCGCATTCAATCACTGCAGGCTCACCACTTCCCTGTGCAGTGGTAGACACATCCTGAACCGGCTCATTTTGCTTCACTGGCACAGGTGGCGGAGACACAGGCCGCGGCGCACTGGCGACAGAAACAGGCTCAGCGTCCAATCCGTCAAATATCTGGTTTGATTTCACAATCGGTTGGATAGATTGCGGCGTTGCAACCATTCCGTAAACGCCGTTGAACGCGGCTGGCAAAGCCCCGCGCAGCAATTGTTCTTCACGTGTTTCGTCCTTGATTTCCCGAACCAATTGATACTTGACCGGGAACTGGCGCATGGCAATCCCGCTTTCTGGATGGCGAACGGTAGCGATCAAAGAGACTGAATTATTGGTAATCGGTGCGAGCGAAGAGTTAGCGTCGGACACTGCCAGTTCCTGCACGGAAAACTCGAGTGTGTAGGATCCAACGCTCCGGACCATTTCCTTGTTATAGGCTTGGCGCAGATTTTCTGCTGCAGACCGCGTTAGACGAACAAAGCTTCTATCCGGGCGTGGTTGGGCTTCCACATCAACGGTCACATCCGTAATGATGAATTGTGCCGGCGCATAAACTGTCTGGCCGGTTTCTACCTTGCCGGAAGCACAAGCTGAAACGCCAGTTCCAATCAACAAAACCGCTACAAGTTTGCGAATCATTTCAACCCCCGAACAATCCCCACTGACAGTCAAAGATTATGGTTAACAAAGCGTTATTCTGCTTTGACTGAGGCGTTGTGATTCTTCTGGATAGACGGTAAAGACATGACAAAATCTCCCACCAGGAATCCTCCCATGCCCTCTTTCAAAACCCTTGATGATGTCGATGTAAAATCCAAACGCGCGCTTGTTCGCGTCGATCTCAATGTGCCAATGGCGGACGGTGCAGTTACGGACGCGACCCGCATTCTGCGCATCTTGCCGACTATCAACGAGATTTCTGACAAGGGCGGCAAGGTTATCCTTCTGGCACATTTTGGAAGGCCAAAGGGAGAGATGAACCCGGAAATGTCGCTCGCGCCGGTTGTCTCCACACTCTCTGACATGTTGGGCAAGCCTGTAGCCTTTGGCACTGATTGCATTGGTCCCATGGCTGAAGCCGCTGTCTCAGCCATGAATGATGGCGATGTGGTTCTGCTTGAAAACACCCGGTTCCATGCAGGAGAAGAGAAGAACGACCCGGAATTTGTTGCCGCACTCGCCGCCAATGGAGATCTTTTTGTTTCCGATGCTTTCTCTGCAGCCCATCGCGCTCACGCTTCAACCGAAGGTCTGGCACGTCACATGGAAGCTGTGGCGGGCCGCACCATGCAAGCTGAACTTGAAGCACTCGAAGCAGGTTTGGGCAATCCGCAAAAACCGGTCATTGCCATCGTCGGCGGTGCAAAAGTTTCTACCAAACTTGATCTTCTTTCCAATCTTGTCAGCAAGGTGGACATGCTGGTGATCGGCGGCGGCATGGCAAACACATTCCTGGCGGCACAAGGCACCGATGTTGGCAAATCCCTGTGTGAGCATGATCTTGCAGATACTGCCCGTAATATTTTTGCTGAAGCCGAAAAGGAGAATTGCGAAATAATCCTACCGACCGATGTGGTAGTGGCTTCTGAATTTGCCGCTAATGCACCCAATAAGATTGTCGCCGCAGGTGAATGCCCGGCAGACCAGATGATCCTGGATGCAGGCCCAAAATCTGCTGAAGCGATCGGGGAAAAAATCCGCACTGCCAAGACGCTGATCTGGAATGGCCCATTGGGTGCTTTTGAGATAGAACCGTTTGACGCTGCTACTGTAGCGGTCGCAAAAATTGCTGCAGAACAAACCGCCAAAGGTGAACTGGTTTCTGTCGGTGGCGGCGGTGACACAGTTGCAGCTCTAAATCATGCCGATGCTGCCAAGGACTTTTCTTACGTCTCAACCGCTGGTGGCGCGTTCCTTGAATGGATGGAAGGCAAAGACCTCCCCGGTGTGGCTGTTTTGTCCAAATAACCGGTTCCAATCCCGAAAAACTCCCGTCTCTGTGTTCAAATGCACAGATTTTGCCAAATCTCTGCCTCATTGTGACCTTCATAGCCTATTAACTATGTATGGAACACAGAACAATGAGCCCCGAGAATAGGACGAGAGACATGCAAGCAAAGTCTCAATCCAACTACGATTACGCCTTGAACCATCATCACGACCGGTTGGACGAAAAACTCATGCAATCAGCTGCAGTTTTCTTGCTGAAAATCAGTAAAGCTGCTGAAAGCCTGATCGTGACGGATACAAAACACTAAGGTCAGGCACTTTTCTATTGCCTGACCGGCAAACGCTTGATTGAGCGCAAACCTGGTCGATTGTGCCATTCAATCTCTTCCAGCCCGACCGCCAAGGAAATGGGATCCTGTCCCAAAAATAAAACGTTAAGCGCTGCTTTCATTTCCATTCTTGCAAGTTGATGCCCCAGACAGAAATGGATTCCCGTACCAAACTCCATATGCCGGTTCGGTTTCCGGCTTAAATCAAGTCTTTCAGGCTGATCAAATACTGCAGGATCAAAATTCGCTGCTACCAGCAACGGCATTACCAGGTCACCCCTTTGCAGCCGCACACCTTCAATCTCACAATCTTCACGCACAAACCGTGGCTTTGTCATTTGGACAGGGCTCACAAAGCGCAGCAATTCTTCAACCGCGATATCCACTTTATCGGGATTGTTTTGAAGCAAGGAGAGTTGTTCAGGATTTTGAAACAGGGCGAATGCACCACCCGCAATCAAGTGTGTAGTTGTTTCGTGACCCGCCAGCAACAAGAGAAACACCATCGCCATAAGTTCATCATCGGTCAGATCGCTGTCGGGATCACTTACCAATTCATGCACCAGACCAACACCACCATGTTCCCGTTCATAGACGATGCGGTCCTGAATATATCCTGTTAGCGGACGCAGTTTTCTGATTGCCAGCAGAAATGACAACACGCCGCTGACAGTTGTAATACCGGACGCCCATTCGCTGAATTTGCCACGGTCGGATTCAGGCAGTCCCAATAGTTCACATATCACCGAGAGTGGAAACGGTCTGGCAAAACCCGTCACCAAATCGGGTGTCGCACCATCAGCAAACAGTTGGTATCTTTGAGCTGTAGACAGTTGGTGAATCAAGGGTTCCATATCCACAACAGCACGCCGTTGAAACGCATGGTCTACAATCGTGCGCAATCGCTTGTGCTCTGGCTCATCCGAAGAAAGCATGTTTGAAGTCAGTCTGGTCAACAGTTTAGGTGTCCACCAGGAGAGACCTGGCACATTGCCATCCGCCTTTTTGACCGAGAACCTTTCATGGTCCTTCAAAACCTGCACTGCGGCCGCTTGCGTTGTGGTGAACCAGACCTGCCCAAGGATCGGAAGCTTTGACTTTACAAACGGCCCTTCATCCCGAAACTGAGCCAGCATCGGGGCAGGATTTTTCATAAATGCCTGACTTTGTAAAAGCTTGTACATATCCGGGTATTTCTCCCTCACTACAATGTAGTTATTGCGGTAACGGTGTTCAAAGATTCACCACTGAATATTTCATCTTGGAACTTCAAATCTCTACCGAGCTTTGCTAGAGGAGACGCAACGTAATCTCAGGAGAAGAAATCAATGAGCGAACGCCTAGAGGACATCGCTATTGCTATGGTGGCAGAGGGCCAGGGAATTCTGGCAGCAGACGAATCCACCGGTACGATCAAGAAACGCTTTGATTCAATCAATGTAGAAAACACAGAGGATAATCGCCGTGATTATCGTGAGATGTTGTTCCGCTCACAAGAAGCTATGAACGACTATGTTTCAGGCGTAATCCTGTTTGAGGAAACACTCTATCAGAAGGCTGCTGACGGCACTTCACTGGTTGACCTAATCAAGGCAGCCGGCGCAGTTCCAGGCATAAAAGTCGACAAAGGTGCACAGGCCCTGTCGGGCACTTCGATTGAGAAAGTAACAGAAGGCCTTGATGGCCTTCGGGGTCGTTTGGCCGACTATTACGAAGCTGGCGCGCGGTTCGCAAAATGGCGTGCAGTCATCACCATTTCTGACGACACGCCGTCATGGAACTGCATCAAGGCAAATGCCCACGCGCTTGCGCGCTATGCAGCGCTTTGTCAGGAAGCGGGCATCGTACCGATTGTCGAGCCCGAAGTGTTGATGGATGGCGAGCATTCTTCACACACCATTGAGCGCTGCCATGAGGTGACCGAATGGGCTTTGAAAACGCAGTTTAACGAATTGCACGACGCTGGCGTTAATCTCGAAGGCATGATTTTGAAACCGAACATGATTGTTCCAGGCCAATCCTCCGGCCAATCATGCAGTGTAGAACAGGTTGCAGAACACACCGTGCGTTGTCTGAAAGACTGCGTACCGTCTTCCGTACCAGGTATTGCATTCCTTTCGGGCGGACAGTCAGACGAAGAAGCAACTGCTCACCTTTCAGCCATGAATGCTGCCTATGACAAGCCCTGGAAGCTTACTTTCTCTTATGGCCGCGCGCTGCAAGCTGCGGCATTGAAAGCGTGGAGCGGAAAAACAGAAAATGTAGCTGCAGGACAGGCCGCATTTACTCACCGCGCCAAGATGAACGGCATGGCTGCTCTTGGCACCTGGACCAAAGCAGCAGAAGCTGCCTAAGTTCAATAAATCATGATAATGAAAGCCCGGACGAATGTTCGGGCTTTTTTGTTTGGAAGATGATTTGGCAACCTCACTAACATATGACGTAATTGTTCTGGGGGCAGGCGGTGCCGGCCTGATGTGTGCAGGCACGGCAGGACAGAGCGGCAAACGTGTTCTGGTTATTGACCACGCAGATGCGCCCGGTAAGAAAATCCTGATCTCGGGTGGCGGACGTTGCAACTTCACAAATCTTGATGTGAAACCTGACCGGTTTCTGTCACAAAACCCACACTTCGCCAAATCAGCACTTGCCCGCTATACACAACATGACTTCATCGATCTGATAGACAGACATGGCATTGATTGGCACGAGAAAACCCTTGGTCAGCTATTCTGCGACACAAGCGCAAAACAGATTGTCCAGATGTTGCTGGATGAATGTGCCAAGGGCAATGTGAACATCAATCTGGCAGAGAATATCGAAAATATCCAAAAAACAGATGAAGGGTTTTCAGTCACAACCAATCACGGCTCTTATCAAGCATCCTCCTTGGTCATTGCAACCGGAGGTCCTTCCATCCCGAAAATGGGTGCGACCGGATTTGCCTATGAGGTAGCACGACAATTCAAACTGAAAGTGGTTGAACCCCGTCCTGCGCTTGTTCCCTTTACGCTTGGAAAAGAGGAAGCGCTCTTCTCAGAATTATCAGGCGTTGCCACCGAAACAATTGCCTCCAATAACAAGGCTTCATTCCGGGAAGCTGCGCTCTTCACCCACAAGGGATTATCTGGCCCGGCAATTTTGCAGATTTCATCCTATTGGCGGAATGGTGAAACAATCGAGATCAACTTTCTCCCAGACGTCCCGGAAAACTGGCTGGCAGACGTAAAGAAAATATCACCAAAGCTGGGATTGAAAAACGCGCTCGCGCATCATCTGCCAGAACGCCTTGCTGAAACACTTTCTGGAAAACTGGATGTAAGCGGCAGAAACCTTGCCGACTTCAAAGATGCGGAACTTTCCAAAATTGCGAATGCCCTTGCCCATTGGCTTTTCACCCCCAGTGGCACTGAAGGTTTCGCCAAAGCGGAAGTCACGATTGGCGGTGTTTCTACTGCTGAACTTTCATCAAAAACCATGGAATCAAAAAAGATTCCCGGCCTCTATTTCATTGGTGAAGCAGTAGACGTCACAGGATGGCTCGGCGGATACAATTTCCAATGGGCGTGGTCCAGTGGATATGTGGCGGGGATGAGCGTTTGACGATTTCAATCTCAATACTCTCTGAAGAGCATATGGCGCCAGCATTCGAACTAGCGACCGAAGTCTTTGTTGAAAGTAGCACGCTTCATCAGGCACTTGGAATATCACTGGAAGAATACAGAATATACCTTCGTCCGTCCTTCGAAGCCTGTGTCTCCGAAGAATTTTCGATCGTCGCGACAGAGCCAGCAACAGGTGAAGTCATCGGATGTCTGATCGCAACAGATTTCCGCCAACATCTAAACGCGGCCAATACGGCAACAGGAAAATTTGCACCATTGGCTGCCTTAACCACCGAGCTATGCAGACAATATAAAAGTAAGCGAACCATCGATCCCGGGGACGCACTGCTGATCGATATGGGTGCTGTTAGACCCTCCACGGCAGGAATGGGCATTTATCAGAAGATGCGTGACGCTGCGCAGATCAATGCAAAGGAAGCAGGATACAAAACCGTTGTGGGAGAACTTTCATCAGCATCAACTCAGCACGTCGTTTTGAACAAATTTGGGCACGCAAAACTTGCGGAAGTGAAATTCGCTGAATTTGAAATTGACGGCAAGTTTCCCTTTGCAAAAATTACCGAACCCAACTCCATTATCTTGGTAGAAGGAAACCTTTAGCAAAAGAACACCGCGATCACACATTTTTTCCTTTCGCGTTTACCTGCTTTCGCAATGTGCGAGTTCCATGATGCACTATCCAATCCGTATACTTGTTGCCTTCTTGTTTCCAATCGCATGCGAGATTTTCTATGAGCACTGGATGATCTTTGGATATATCATTGACCAAATTAGCCACTGATTTCCGCACATAGTGTGAGGTATCCGCCCGCAACGGCGCCACAAGTTCCAATATTGGCTTCGGATTTTGAATGAAACACTCCAGTTTCTTGGCCCAAGGCAGGCGCGGACGAACCCCCTCACTTGCCAACCGCCTTACATGTGCATTCTTGGACTGCACCCACCGCGTGATTATTTGTAACGCGCGCTCTTGGTCCTGTTCGATAAAAGGCCGGACCGCGTATTCGGATGTGTGGCGTTTCGTGATCTCTTCACATAGATGCATTGAGACATCAAAGTTTGACAACCCGAACTCCTCAACCAAACGGGCTATCGGCATAAGCCAATAACCCTCAGTAAACATGCCAGTTTCTTCCTTCAGTTCGGGTCCCAGGGAGCTTAAAATTATTTCGGCAGTTTTGAGGTAATCTTCGGGCAATCGATTATGAAGTTCAGAAGCTAGCAAAAGAACACGATCTTTTAGTTCCATATGTTCCAAAGGCCTTGAGACTGTATCAGCATATTCAATCGCGTCGAAATCTGGGGCATTCTCGCTTATCGCCTTTCCAATTCTGAGTGCACAGTCGCGATCGAACCATTCTTTAAGCTTCTTTGCGGCCATCTTAGTTCGTCAACAATTCTGGAAGCACTGACGGATCATATCCCGCGAGAAACTCTTCTGTCGGTTGAATCGGGGTTACGATATCGACAAGAATTCCATTTGGATCGCGATAAATTGCATGGCGTTGACCATGCGGTTCATCCCTTAAATCCTGCACAACAGGAACATTTGCTTCAACCAACCGGTCATGTTCCCACGCAGCATCAGCCACCTCGAAGGTAAGAATTACCCCGTGTGAAGGACCTTGTGCTTCGACCGGAATGGTTTCGTGATCGTAGCGCAGAACGGCCAGATTCACTCCAGGATCAGCCTTGCTCTGAAGATGAACATACCAATCGCTCTCGAACATTGCCTGAAATCCAAAATGCTCTTTGTAAAAACCTGCTGTAAGTGTGACATCTTCAACCTGGATGAGTGGATAATATTGTTGAGTTTGCATTTTCAATCTCCATTTATTTACATACATTATGTATGTAACATGCAAAAATAAAACATGCAACCTGTATGTTTTAATGATAACGTTCAACTGAAAAGAGCTATGGATGAACGTACAAAAGACCTCCTCAAACAGTCGCACTCAGGCCCAACGGAGAGCTGAAACGCGGACACTTTTGATGAACACTGCCCGCGATCTTTTCTTATCAAAAGGCTATGATCAAACCGGGATGCCAGAACTGGTAAAGGCCGCGGGGCTCACGCGCGGCGCGCTTTATCACCATTTTTCCGACAAAGCAGACCTGTTTCACGCCCTGGCAAAACGTGAAGCTGAAGAAATCAGTCGGACGATTGACAAAGCAACCCGTAATGTAGATGACCCAAATAGTGCGATGGAAATTGGGACCAATGCATATTTTGAAGCAATGGCTGTTCCCGGCCGCGCAACAATTCTGCTTTCAATTGCTCCAGCTGTTTTGGGCACAGAGGAAGCAAAGGCCCTTACTGCATCTGAAGGAAGCGCCGAACTGCGAGACGGATTAAAGAGAGCTCTTACAGGTATTTCGGACAATGAACTGGATGCTCTCACGGATATTCTCTCAGCAGCCTATGATCGCGCAGCACAAGAGATCGCAAACGGAGCTGATCAAAAAACCTATGTTAAGGCATTGTCCTTGGTTATCGATCAATTGTTGTTGCCCAAAAAATCTTGATATTCACGAGCGCTTCTTTTAATTTACCTTTACGTAATAGTTAGTATTTTTCACCGATGGTAACAAAGATAGAAATCCTTCAATCCTGGTTCGGTCTGCCTGTCTACTTTTGGCAGGGTCTTGGCGTGCGTCGGCGGTCCATTCGTATGGCACCTCCACCACAAAAGCCTGTCGTGGAGTTAAAGGGTAAAGGCAAATCCATCAGCATATTGTTTATTGGCGACAGTTCCTGCGCGGGTGTCGGCGTTGATGATTTCGAGGAAAGTGTCGCCGGTCGCCTACCGCATCTGCTGAAAAAGCTCACGGGACGCCCGATCCACCAACGCACTGCAGGCAACAATTCAGCGACAGCGGGGCAGCTCCGGGACCTTGTGGTTCCCAACCTTGAACACAGGCATTACGACTTTGTTGTTTTCAGCATCGGTGTGAACGATGCGAAGAATTTCCACACGAGCAGGCGTTTCAAGAAAGAATTTGGTGGCTTTCTTTATGCACTTCATGCCCGTTTTCCAGAAGCAACACTTGTCTGGCAAGGCCTACTCGACATGGAAGGTATTCCCGTTCTGCCGTCACCGCTTAAGAAGATTCTTGGCATAAGATCAAGGGTTCTAAAAAAACAGGGTGAACAGCTGTGCTTCGAACGCTCTGCACTTTCACCGCCCACGAAATGGCAGCCTCTGCCGCAAAACTTCTCCCGTGATGGGTTCCACGCATCGAGCGAAGGCTATCGTGTTTGGGCAGAAGAACTGGCAGAATATCTGGCGGAACTCTCCAAAGAATAAGCCATTAGCGTAATAGACTCTTCTTCCTGTTTTTGCTTATGTTCGGCGGAATTTATGGCCGCAATCGCGCGGGGAGGAAACAGAATGTCGTCATATGCAGAGGTTTATGCAAACTGGAGGAATGATCCGGAAGGTTTTTGGGCGGAAGCCGCCAAAGAGATCGATTGGATAAAGCCTGCGGAGAAAACCTTTGATCCTGATGCTGGCGTTTATGGCAAATGGTTTACGGGTGCAAGCTGCAACACATGCTACAACAGCGTTGACCGTCATGTTGAAAACGGTCGTGCTGATCAGGCTGCCATCATCTATGACAGCCCCATTACGGGCAACAAGAAAACCTACACTTATTCAGAATTGCTGACCGAAGTGAACGCGCTGGCCAGTGTCATGCGTGACAAAGGTATCGAAAAAGGTGACCGCGTCATCATCTACATGCCGATGGTGCCAGAAGCGGCCATTTCAATGCTTGCCTGTGCGCGGTTGGGAGCCGTTCACTCAGTTGTGTTTGGCGGGTTTGCGGCATCCGAGCTTGCGACACGGATTGACGACTGCGCACCGAAAATGATCATTTCCGCTTCGTCTGGCATCGAACCCGGGCGGATAGTCGCTTACAAACCACTTCTTGATGAAGCCATAGAACTGGCAGCATCAAAGCCTCAAGCCAACCTGATTTTGCAACGCGAACAACAAACCTGCGACTTGGTCGATGGGCGTGATTTCGATTATGCCTCTCTGGTTGATGCGGCTAGAAGCGCAGGCGTAACAATTGAGTGCGTTCCCGTCGAAGCAACTGATCCCTTGTACATTCTTTACACTTCAGGAACCACGGGTCAGCCCAAGGGCGTAGTACGCGACAATGGCGGTCACATGGTTGCCCTCAAATGGTCCATGAAAGCGATTTATGATGTTGATCCGGGAATGGTCTACTGGGCTGCATCAGATGTCGGCTGGGTGGTTGGTCACTCTTACATTGTTTATGCGCCACTTCTTCACGGCTGTACAACAATCCTTTTTGAAGGAAAGCCGGTCGGAACGCCCGATGCCGGTACGTTCTGGAGAGTGATTTCAGAGCACAATGTCGAGATCCTGTTTACGGCACCCACAGCTTTCCGCGCCATCAAGGGCCAGGATCCCAATGGCGAATTTATCGGCAAGTATGATTTGTCGAAATTCCGTATTCTGTTTCTGGCTGGAGAACGTGCAGATCCGGACACCATTCACTGGGCAGAAGACAAATTGGGTGTGCCGGTCATCGACCACTGGTGGCAAACCGAAACCGGCTGGACTATTGCAGGCAATCCTATGGGACTGGGGCAACTTCCTATCAAATACGGCTCGCCGACAGTTCCAATGCCGGGCTATCACATGCAGGTTCTCAACGATGAAGGGGAACCATTGGGTGCAGGAGAACTCGGCAATATTGTTGTGAAACTCCCCCTGCCTCCCGGCTGCTTTCCAACGCTTTGGAATGCGGAAGAACGTTTCAAAGATGCATATCTGTCTGAATTTCCGGGATATTACAAAACCGCAGATGCTGGCTATATCGATGAAGATGGTTACCTCTTCATCATGGCGCGGACCGACGACATCATTAACGTGGCGGGTCACCGTCTTTCAACCGGCGGCATGGAAGAAGTTGTGGCTGCACACAAAGATGTGGCTGAATGCGCCGTTATTGGTGTCGCCGACCAAATGAAGGGTCAAATCCCTTGCGGCTTCCTTGTACTGAACGCCGGATGCAACCGTGAACATGACGAAATCAAACAAGAGGTAGTTTCTCTCGTTCGGGAAAAAATCGGACCGGTTGCAGCCTTTAAATCAGCCATGGTGGTTCAACGTTTGCCAAAAACACGATCAGGCAAAATTCTGCGCGGCACTATGCAGAAAATTGCGGATGGCATGGAGTGGAAAATGCCTGCAACCATCGACGATCCTGCTATACTGGATGAAATCAGCGAGGTGCTGAAACAACAGGGATAGTCAAAATAGGCGGCGAATATGACTCTTGAAAACAAGGTAGCCATCGTTACGGGCGCTGCCCAAGGCATCGGCTATGCGATAGCGGAGCGGTATCTCAGGGAAAAAGCACGCGTTATCATTGCTGATGTGGATGATAAAACTGGTGTGAAGGCTGAAAAAACACTGCGTAAAATAGGCAGTGTTAAATATGTGCACTGCAATGTCGCCGAACGGCTGGATGTTCACAACCTGATTGCAGGTGCCATTGACGAGTATGGGCGCATAGACATTTTAGTCAACAATGCAGGCATTGTTGCGGGCGCTGAATTCCTTGATGTGACCGAAGAGGATTTTGACCATGTGATTTCGGTCAATCTAAAAGGCGCATTTTTATGCAGCCAAGAGGTTGCTCGACATATGGTAGATCAGGTGAATGCAGGCGATCCTCCCGGGTGTATCATCAATCTCTCATCCGTTAATGCAGTCTTTGCGATCGCCAATCAGGTCCCCTACTCCATCTCCAAAGGCGGGGTGAACCAATTGACCAAGGTGAGTGCGTTATCGCTCGCGAAACATGGAATAAGAGTAAATGCCATCGGACCAGGTTCAGTGATGAGCAGAATGCTTGAAGCAGTGGCCAATGATCCTGAAGCGCAGGCGAAAATACTCTCACGAACACCTATGGGCAGAATTGGTGAAGCGTCCGAAATCGCAGCAATTGCAACGTTTCTTGCCTCAGATGACGCAAGTTACGTCACCGGGCAGACCATTTATGCTGATGGCGGAAGATTGGGCCTCAATTACACTGTTCCGGTAAATGAAGCCTGATCGGAACTTTAGCTGTTTTGTTGGTCGTCTTCAGACTTTTCTGTCGAGAAATTCGCAAACACATCATCAGCGCTGATGGTTTCATCAGGTTGAGCGGGTGCGGGTGGCGTCATATCGATGCCAAATTCCTGACTTTCGGTCGCTGGCATAAGCGTATCCATACCCTCTTCACCCTCAACAGGTTCCGGCTTGGCTGGAGCCCATTTCGCTGCCTTGGTAACTTCCGCATCCAATGCAATCTGGGTACAAAGACCGAGAGTGACCGGATCCATTGGCTGCAGATTTGCAGAGTTCCAATGTGTCCGCTCACGGATGGCCCCAATCGTGTTTTTGGTCGTGCCAACAAGGCGGATGATCTGTGAATCTTTCAATTCGGGATGGCTGCGCACCAGCCACAAAATGGCGTTTGGACGATCCTGCCGTTTGGAAAGCGGTGTATAGCGTGGTCCCTTTTTCTTGAGGGATGGAACCCGCACTTTGGGTTCTGCCATTTTGAGCTTGTGGTTTGCGTCTTTTTGAGCGACTTCCAGTTCATCGCGCGTCAACTGGCCGGTAGAGATCGGGTCCATACCCTTGATCCCTTGCGCGCTTTCGCCATCCGCAATCGCTTTCACTTCAAGCGG
Source organism: Rhizobiaceae bacterium (assembly GCA_030065115.1). Lineage (GTDB taxonomy): Bacteria > Pseudomonadota > Alphaproteobacteria > Rhizobiales > Rhizobiaceae > JAALLB01. The sequence goes on from JASJDO010000051.1 coordinate 15,202, forward strand.
GTGCAGGGTGCAAAATTCTGCAATCTGGTCAAAGGTTAGCGACGTATTGTCCACCAACCATACGGCGGTGGCTTTCGGCATTAATGGTGCAGCCATGTCTGGTCTCCTTTGGATACATTTTTCCCGTGTGCCTGCCCGGGTTTTGGGCGGCTCCCTCTCGGGAAGAGTTCACTCATTGTCATGAAATCATGGCTGTTATACCGTGTCCGCCTGCACCATGCAATCAGTTTTAAGTCAAGCCGGGAGGAGAGGCTCAATGGATGAAGAAGAAGCAAAAAAGCCGCTACAATTTTTGATTGGTCAGGACCTCTCTGATCTTTCGGTGGAGGAAATCAATGAGACCATTCATGAACTGAAGCAGGAAATAACTCGCCTAGAAGAAGCCGCAAATCAAAAATCTTCCCATCTCAGCGCCGCTGAGGCCCTGTTCAAGTAGGGAATTTTAGGCTCTTAACGCATAATTAAGGTTTATCTGACATTAATAAACTTGTTCGACTTTTATCGAACCTCAAACAGGCGACGCTTCGTCTGCCCTGTTTGACGCCTCCCTGTTAACTTTTCAGAGCCGCTTTGCGGCTCTTTTTTTTGCCGCTCCAAAGGCAAAATCCGCTGATTCTTATGAAAAAATTTTCGCGATTGTGGATATTAACCACGCCAGACCTACATTCTTTACCAACAACACTTTCTGCACTAGTTTACCATTTGTTAAACATGAACGGTCGTTTGGGGTTATTCCGTGAGCATTCCTATTAATCTTGCAGAAAAATTTGCATCCTCTGAGAAATTCAAGGTGCTTTTTCAGGATGGAATGACCCTTGTGGAGGAAAGCGCCTCTTTTCTGGATGGTGAAGGACGGGAACAGGCAAAGGGCCTCTCACGTTCTACAGCGATGCTGTATGGATCTGAATCCATGCGCTTGACAACGCGATTGATGCAACTTGCTTCATGGTTACTGCTTCAACGCGCGGCAAACGAAGGTGAAATGACCCGCGACCAGCTGCTTGAAGAGAAAAAGAAGATCAAACTGGACGACAGCAATCCGCAAATCGACAGCCCTGGCTGGACAGAACTACCAAGAGAATTCGTTGAACTGGTTGCCCGCTCTCTGACATTGCGAAATCGTGTGATGACACTGGACAACGAGTTGTATGGCGAAGCTAGAGAGACTGTCGGCTCTTCTAATACAGGAAACCCGGTTGGTCAGCAGATTGACCTGCTATCAACAGCCTTGGGTGCTGTGAAACGGTAACAAAACCGCATTCTCCAAACAAAAAACCCGGCCAAATGGACCGGGTTTTGTAATTCTGGGCTTCGAAAGAGGACTTAAATCCCAAGTCCTTCGTATTTCTTGTTGAAGCGTGATACGCGGCCGCCGCGGTCCATCAATTGACGATCACCACCTGTCCATGCCGGATGAGATGTCGGGTCGATATCAAGGTTCATTGTGTCACCCTCTGCGCCCCATGTAGAGCGGGTTTCAAACTCTGTACCGTTCGTCATCACCACCTTGATGGTGTGGTAATCTGGATGAGTATCCTTTTTCATCGTCGTATCCTCTGCCGATTGAAATGCACTTTTTAACGCATCCGCCAATCGGAACTTGTTTTTTTTGCCTATACAATGAATAAACCGCGGGGGCTGCCCACGGCTTTTGTTGGACGGTCTATACATCAATGACCAACCGTAGACAAGAGCCTGATTTGCCGATGGCCGAAAATCCTCAAGATAACAAACGCGATCGGTCTTTGCAGCCGTTGTCAAAACTGCTGCCCTATATCAGTCGCTACAAAGCACAGGTCATCCTGGCAATCTTTTTCCTGTTACTTGCAGCGGTAACAACGCTGACTTTGCCCATGGCTGTAAGACGCGTGATCGATCATGGTTTCTCTGACAGTAATCCGGAGCTGGTAAACTCCTATTTCACAGTATTGATCCTGATCGGTCTAGTTTTGGCAGTTGCAAGCTCGTGCCGCTACTATTTCGTCATCTGGCTTGGTGAGCGCATCGTCGCTGACCTGCGCAAGGATGTCTTTGACAATGTGACACGCCTCAGTGCCACCTTTTTTGACACTGCCCGTTCTGGTGAGATTGTCTCGCGATTGACCGCTGATACAACGCAGATCAAGTCAGCTGTTGGCGCAACCGCTTCCCTCGCATTGCGAAACACCCTGCTTGGTATCGGGGCGGTCACGATGATGATCTATACTTCTCCTTGGCTCTCAATGTTCGTTGTTGGGGCAATTCCTCTGATCATCTTGCCGATTATCATGTTTGGGAGACGGGTCCGGAAACGTTCCAGGCAGGCGCAGGACACACTTGCTGAAGCGACAGCCTACGCCTCTGAATCCATTGGCGCGGTGAGCACCATGCAATCCTATACCAATGAGAGAAACGTTCGTTCAGGGTTCAGCAAAGCCGTTGACTTTGCCTTTGATGCAGCACGACTCGCAATCAAGACACGCGCATTCCTGACCGGATTTGCGATTTTCCTGATCCTTTCAAGTGTCGTCGCAGTGCTGTGGGTTGGCGCAAACAATGTGCTCAACGGGACCATGTCGCCGGGCACGCTGAGCCAATTCCTGCTTTATGCCGTATTTGCCGCAGGCTCGTTTGGTGCATTGTCGGAAGTTTGGGGCGAGCTTTCCCAGGCAGCCGGTTCCGCGGAACGTTTGGTGGAACTTTTGAACACGCAGTCTGAAATTGTCGCTCCGGAAAAGCCAACGCCCCTGCCAGAAAATGTCAAAGGCGAAATGGCATTTGAGAATGTCGAGTTCAGATATCCGACCCGTGAAGAATATGCAGCGCTGGAAGATTTCAGCCTGACGATCAAGCCTGGCGAAACGGTTGCCATTGTCGGTCCATCAGGCGCGGGCAAAAGCACGGTTTTCTCAATGTTGCTTAGATTTTATGACCCGCAATCCGGCTCCGTTAAACTGGATGATGTACCTTTAACGGAACTGGACCCGGAAACCCTTCGCGACCAGTTTGCAGTCGTTCCCCAAGAATCCGTCATTTTCGCTTCTACGGTTGCTGAAAACATTGCATATGGCCGGAACAATGTGGATCGGGAAACAGTCATCAATGCGGCCAAGGCTGCCAACGCGCATGATTTTGTCTCAAACCTGCCAGAGGGTTATGACACACAATTGGGTGAACGCGGGGTAACTCTATCAGGCGGACAACGTCAGCGCCTCGCGATCGCACGCGCAATCCTGCGTGATGCGCCTGTTCTCCTTCTGGATGAAGCAACCAGCGCGCTGGATGCAGAAAGCGAAAAGCTTGTTCAGGACGCCTTGGACCGCCTGATGCACGGCCGAACGACCATTATTATCGCCCATCGTCTTGCGACCATTCTGAAAGCAGATCGGATCATCGTTATGGACAAGGGTCGCATCATGGAAGAAGGCACCCACAAATCGCTGATTGCGAAAAAAGGCATCTATGCTGGCCTTGCAAAACTGCAGTTTGATGCCGCTTGATTCCTTTATATACATCACGATCTTGGCCTGACGCTTTTGAGCTAGCCCGAAGTAGTTCAGCGTGAGATAAGATCACAAACCAACTTGAATTTGCACGAAAGGTAGTGCGGCATGGAAAACGCAGCAAATTTCTATATTGATGGCAAATGGGTAGCGCCTCGGGCAGGAACCAGCTTCCCGGTCATCGACCCCTCTACCGAGGAAGCGGTTACATCCATTTCTCTGGGCGGTGAGGCAGACACGAACGCTGCTGTGGCAGCTGCAAAATCTGCTTTTTCAACATGGCGAAAATCCACGAAAGCCGAGCGTCTTGAACTTCTTGAGAGCATCCTCGAAGTTTACACAAAGCGTTCAGATGAAATGGCAGCTGCGATCTCTAGTGAAATGGGTGCACCCATCGATATGGCGAAGGTTCAGCAATCCGGAACCGGGTCGTTTCACCTCAATGCATTTATCTCAGCTCTGAAAGATTATGAGTTTGAAGGCCCGCTTCGTGAAGGCGAGGAGAGCACGCATATCATTCATGAGCCCATCGGTGTGTGCGCTTTGATCACACCATGGAACTGGCCAATGAACCAGATCACTTTGAAAGTCATGCCAGCGCTCGCGACTGGCTGCACCATGGTGTTGAAACCGTCTGAACAATCGCCTCTATCCGGCATTCTCTTTTCCGAGATCATGGATGAGGCTGGAGTGCCTGCAGGCGTCTACAACATGGTCAATGGCGATGGCCCGGGTGTTGGCTCGCAGCTTTCTGCACACAAAGATGTGGACATGGTGAGCTTCACCGGCTCAACCCGTGCAGGCAGAGCGATAACAATTGCGGCCGCAGAGACCATCAAACGCGTTAGTCTCGAACTTGGCGGAAAAGGCGCTAACCTGGTCTTTGCCGACGCTGATCCAAAAGCCGTAAAGCAGGGCATTATCCGTTGTTTCAACAATACGGGGCAATCCTGCAATGCACCTACCCGCATGTTGGTTGAACGCTCACGCTATGATGACGCGGTGGAGCAAGCACAAGCAGCAGCCGAGGCAACTTCCGTCAATGCCGCGAGTGCAGAGGGCCGCCACATCGGGCCACTGGTTTCAGAACTTCAATTCAACAAGGTTCAGGATCTGATCCAAAAAGGCATCGATGAAGGTGCACGTCTTGTGACGGGTGGCGTTGGTCGGCCGGAAGGTTTGAACCGGGGCTTCTTTGTACGCCCGACGGTTTTTGCAGATTGCAACAACGACATGACCATCATGCGTGAAGAAATCTTTGGCCCGGTCCTGTCGATGATGCCGTTTGACACCGAAGAAGAAGCCATCGCAATCGCCAATGACACGGATTATGGCCTCACCAATTATGTGCAGACCACAGACCCAGAGAAAGCGCGTCGCGTTGCGCGTGAACTGCGCTCCGGCATGGTTGACATGAACGGCCAGGCGCGCGGTTCAGGCTCACCTTTCGGTGGCATGAAACAATCGGGAAATGGTCGTGAAGGTGGCAAATGGGGCATCGAGGAATTTGTCGAAGTAAAGGCGATTGGCGGCTGGCCTACATAGCTCAGGATGTATGCCTAAGAGATCTGGAGACCGGGTGCGAGAGCATCCGGTTTTTTAATCTTGCCTCAAAAGACTACCCAGTTTTTTGAAGGTACTTTCGGAGCCGTCTGAAATATCGGATAGCAAGACACGAACCCTGCCAAAAGGCTCAAAAGCATCAGCATCGGCTCTCAGCTGTTCAAACCTGTTTGGTTCAGCAGGTCTTGGCTCGACCTTCACCACCTGCACTGTCCCCGGTCTCTCCGCGCAATCCCCAACCAAAACCGGATAAGCAGCGTGCTGGTAATCGAGCAGCGTCTTTTCTACAGCAGCTTCACAATCGAGTTGACTGACATAGGTTGCTTCCGGTTCGGCAACAAAATCACAAGCATCGGTCTGGTTACCGCAACCAAGAACAGTCATCACAAACACGGTTTCTGCCATCATGGGGCACTCCTTCAGGTCTGTCGGTGCGAAAACTAAAACCGGAAGTGGTCAAAAACAGGCTGCAAATGTGAATTTTTGGGGGCTTTTATCCTAACACTCAATATCTACCGGATTTTGAAGGAACGGTCCAGATTTTTGCATTATCTTTTTGATGTCATCATTGAAATCAATATTGAGCAACACCAACTCTCCACGATAGCTCTCAAAAGTCATCCGAAAATATAAAGCCCCACTGTTCTTGGTCGCAATTGCGACAAAATGTTGTACAGATATATCTTCGAAGTCGGCGACTATCACTGCTCTACCTTTGGTGTACTCATAATTTTTTAAAGCACCCAATGCATTCGGAACTTTTGCCGCAAGGTCTTCATCCCATGAAAACATTTCCGAAATCTTGACTAAACCGGCCTCACCACCGCCGCTCACGAGTTTATCCACTAACTCACAAGTATCAATGGCAACTTGTTTATTAGCGTTTGCCAAACTGCCGCTGAAAACGAAGCACAGAAAAGCACTTGTAATCAAGAGACGTAGATTTTTCATGTATAACTCCCACTAAGTTAGTTAAAATTCAATTCGGATACTAACCTACCCCGCCGCCTGCCCGGCTTTCCTGCCGCTGAAAATACATCCGCCGAGGAAAGTTCCTTCGAGTGCATTGTAACCATGATAGCCACCGCCACCAAAGCCAGCTACCTCGCCGGCTGAATAGAGGCCTTCAATCGGCTCGCCGTTTTTATCCAGCACCTGACTGTCAAGATTGGTATGGATTCCACCCAGTGTCTTACGTGTCAGAAGGCTCAGGCGTACCGCGATCAACGGGCCGGCGGATGGGTCCAATATCTTGTGTGGCTTGGCTGTGCGGATCAGTTTGTCGCCGATATAGTTGCGGGCAGAGTGGATCGCCATGATCTGGGCATCCTTGGTGAATGGGTTGTCCATCTCACGGTCCCGCGCTTCGATCTGCAACTTGATTTTTTGGTAATCAAGCAAGCCGCCCCCGGCGATCTGGTTCATCCCTGCAACCAGGCTTTCAAGATCATCGCGCACCACAAAATCTTCGCCCTTTTCCTTGAAGGCTTCCACCTGCGGAGTAGCCCCTTTGCCAAGACGCGTCTTAAGCACTTCCAACCACTTCTTCGACGTGAGGTCAGGATTTTGCTCAGAGCCAGACAGTGCAAACTCTTTCTCGATGATTTTCTGGGTCAGAATAAACCACGAGTAATCATAGCCCGTTGAGAGGATATGCTTGTATGTCCCGTTTGTATCGAAGCCCGGCAGATAAGGTGCAGGCATCCGATTGCCTTCTGCGTCAAACCACATGGATGAGGGGCCCGGCAGTATCCGGATCGCGTGCTTTGGCCAAATCGGATCGAAGTTTTTGACGCCTTCCGTGTAGTGCCACATACGATCTTCATTGATGATGGAAGCACCGGACTTCCGGCTGATGTCAACCATTCGTCCATCGACATGCGCTGGTACACCACAGATCATGTTCTTGGGTGCCGCGCCCAATCGTTTGGTTGGCCAGTTCTTGCGAACCAAATCCAGATTTCCGCCAATGCCACCAGAGGACACAATCACCGACTGCGCGTGATACTCAAAATCACCCACCACTTCACGGCTGCTCTGTTCACCGCGCTTTACACTTGTCGGCTCCAGAACCTCACCCGACACGCCAACGATAGCGCCTTTTTTCTTGATCAACTTAGATACCTGATGGCGGAACTTGAAAGTTAGTAACCCGGTCTTGGCAGCTTCATAAGCCAGATTGACAAAGGGTTCGACAATGCCCTCTCCGGTGCCCCAGGTGATATGAAAGCGCGGGACGGAATTACCATGCCCGTCGGCAAACGATCCACCACGCTCGGCCCAGCCAACAACCGGAAACCAACGCATCCCCAGGTCATGCAAATAAGACCGCATCTCACCATGCGCGAATTGCAGATAGGCATGTGCCCATTGGCGAGGCCAGTGATCCTCATCACGATCAAACTGTGCAGAACCCAACCAGTCCTGCGTTGCAAGTTCCAGACTG
>JASJDO010000052.1 GCA_030065115.1 Rhizobiaceae bacterium
GGCTGCGGCATCGCACGTGATGCTGTGGGGCGCGGTTATTCGGTCGGCCTTGCAGAAATGAACGACCTTGGATCAGGGACGTCCTCGTGGTCCACAAAACTCATCCATGGCGGATTACGCTATCTCGAGCATTTTGAATTCCGGCTTGTGCGTGAAGCGCTGATGGAACGTGAAGTGCTACTGAAAATGGCGCCGCATATTATTTGGCCGCTGCGGTTTGTTTTGCCCCACCACAAAGGTTTGCGCCCGGCCTGGTTGTTGCGATTGGGTCTGTTCCTCTACGATAACCTTGGTGGACGTAAAATCCTGCCCGGAACACGTGTTCTGGATCTCAAGAGTGATGAAGCGGGAGTTCCGCTAAAAGATCAGTTCACCAAGGCGTTTGAGTATTCTGATTGTTGGGTCAATGATTCAAGGCTGGTTATCCTGAATGCCATGGATGCACGGAAACGTGGTGCAGAAATTCGTACTAGAACCAAGGTGGAATCGGTCAATCAATCTGATGACACTTGGGAAATTACACTTCGCTCGACCCAGTCAGGCGAGCAGAATACGGTATTTGCCAGACTTATTGTGAATGCCGGCGGCCCCTGGGTTGATGAGATTTTGAAAAAATCCATGGGCAAGAACGATGTGAAAAACATTCGTCTTGTTCAGGGCAGTCACATTGTCATTCGCAAAAAGTTTGATCATCCCAGAGCGTATTTTTTCCAGAATTCTGATGAGCGAATATTCTTCGGTATTCCTTATGAACAGGACTACACTCTGATCGGCACTACAGATCAGGACTACACGGGCGAACTGTCTGATGTGAAGATTTCGTCTGATGAAATCGATTACCTGTGCGAAGGCGCTAGCCACTACTTCAAAGAGCCGATCACGCGAGATGATATCGTGTGGACCTATTCAGGTGTTCGCCCGCTCTATGATGATGGTGCCTCGAAGGCGCAGGAAGCGACACGCGATTATGTGTTGAAGACAGAAGGTGAGGGCGCTCTCAAATACATCAACATATTCGGTGGGAAGATCACAACCTATCGCCGTTTGGCGGAATCGATGCTGGAGAAAATAGGCGACGCCATTGGCGCGAAAGGTGCTCCCTGGACCATGGAGAGTGTGCTTCCTGGTGGTGAATTCGAGGTGTCTGATTTCGATAATCTGGTCGCTGATGTGACCAAAAGGTTTCCGTTTTTGGATGTTGGATTGGCGCACAGGTTGGTGCGGGCCTACGGCACGGCAGCATTTGACATCCTTGGCGAAGCAAAGTCCTCCGATGATCTGGGTGAGGACTTTGGTCATGGCCTGCGCGAAGCGGAGGTTCGGTATTTGATAGAACAAGAATGGGCGCAAACTGCTGATGATGTTCTATGGCGTCGTTCAAAACTTGGTATTCGATTTACTGAAGATCAGAAATCTCGGCTTGAAGACTTCATGTCACAAAACAAACAACCCCAACATTTGGCAGCGGAGTGAGTTGATCAGATGCTGGAATTGAAAAACATAAGCAAAAAGGTGGGTAACAGTCTGCACATCAATGATGTGTCGATGATCCTGGAAAAGGGAACTGTAAACGTCCTTCTTGGACCTACGCTTTCTGGAAAAACATCGCTTATGAGATTGATGGCAGGTTTGGACAGGCCGACATCGGGCGAAATTCTGATGAATGGTGAAAATGTGGTGGGCAAACCTGTTCAGAAGCGAAACGTTGCCATGGTTTACCAACAGTTCATCAATTACCCGGCCATGACGGTTTATGAAAACATCGCCTCACCAATGCGGGTAATGGGACTGGATCAGCAAAACGTTGATCGACGTGTGAAACAGGCGGCAGAGTTAATGAAGCTCTCGCCATATCTGGACCGCACACCGCTCAATCTTTCAGGGGGACAACAACAGCGTACTGCGCTTGCGAGGGCGTTGGTGAAGGACGCTGAACTTGTGCTGTTGGACGAGCCGCTTGCAAACCTTGATTACAAATTGCGGGAAGAGCTGCGCATCGAATTGCCAAAGATTTTTGCAGAGACGGGTGCAATCTTTGTCTATGCGACTACCGAACCTCAAGAGGCATTGTTGCTGGGTGGCAAAACCGCAACCTTGCACGAGGGACGCGTCACGCAATTTGACCAAACCATTGAGGTTTATAACAGCCCGTCAGACCTGTTGACGGCGCAGACGTTTTCAGATCCGCCCATGAACATTTTGCCGGTTGAGAAGGCGGGAAATAAATTCTCCTTTAATGCAAGTTCTGTTGACGTGCCGAAGTCAGTTTCGGGTCTGCCGGATGGCCAGTACCAATTGGGCGTACGACCACACCATATGCTGCTGGAGAAGCCAAATGGCAAATCCATGAAACTCGATTGCAGGGTTTCAACCACTGAAATCACAGGCTCTGAAAGTTTCATACATCTCAACAATGCTGACGCCTATATGGTGGCACTCGTGCATGGAGTGCACCGCGTTGATGTTGATGACAATATTCCCGCATATCTCGATCAGAAAAATCTATTCGTTTTTGACCAGAACGAAAATCTGGTTTTGGCTCCCGATATGAGCAGGGAGGCTTAGCAAAATCCATGGCTGGTATTTCACTCGAAAATCTGGGGCACTCGTATTATCCAAATCCGAAATCGGACGCGGATTTTGCGCTTAAAGAACTTGATTACGAATGGCAGGACGGTGGTGCATATGCGCTGCTGGGACCTTCGGGATGTGGCAAGACTACGCTTCTTAATATCATTTCCGGGCTTCTTGTTCCGTCTAAAGGTAACATCAAGTTCGATGGTGTGGATGTCACGCATCTGCAACCCGAAGAACGAAACATTGCGCAGGTTTTCCAGTTCCCTGTGATCTATGACACCATGACGGTTCGGCAGAACCTGGCTTTTCCGTTGATCAATCGACGCGTTCCGCAAGATGAGATTACCAAACGCGTCAATGAGATGATTGATGTGCTTGATCTTGCAGACAAGGCTGATCGCAAAGCGCGCGGTCTGACCGCGGATGAAAAACAGAAGATTTCGCTTGGGCGTGGTCTTGTGCGCTATGACGTGAACGCCATCCTCTTTGATGAGCCGCTGACGGTAATTGATCCACACATGAAGTGGCAATTGCGTACCAAGTTAAAGGAATTGCATCGCCAGCTTGGGCACACAATGATCTATGTCACACATGATCAGACCGAGGCGCTTACTTTCGCTGACAAGGTGGTGGTGATGTATGAAGGCGAGGTTGTGCAAATCGGAACGCCGGAAGAACTCTTTGACGAGCCGGCGCACACATTCGTCGGTTACTTCATTGGTTCCCCGGGCATGAATGTGTTGCCGTGCGAGATCAACGGCAAGAAAGCGAAGATTGGTGGTGCGAAGGTGGATTTGGTGCGCGGTTACAGCATGTCCGATGGCCAGACTGAATTAGGAATTCGCCCTGAATTTGTTTCACTTTCAGATGGCAAAAAAGGAATAGCTGCGCAGGTCGAAGCGGTTGAAAATATCGGGCGCTTCAAAATCGTCCGGGCAAATGTGGAAGGGCATACGGTCAATGCTGTCCTGCGCGAAGGCGAGCCTGTCCCGACTGACCCAAAACTCATTTTTGATGCGTCCCGCATCAATATTTACCAGAACTCCCACTTGGTCAGGGCGGGAGGCTGACAATGGAAAAGACCTACAACAACAAAGCCTGGCTCTTGGTCATTCCGGTTTTTGTGCTTGTGGCGCTCAGTGCCATTATCCCGATCATGACCGTTGTGAACTATTCGGTTCAGGACACTTTTGGCAACAATCAGTTTTTCTGGGCGGGAACAGAATGGTTTCAAGATGTCCTGCGTTCCGAACGTTTTTGGGATGCGCTCAGCCGCAATCTGCTGTTCTCCGCGATTATCCTGACAATTGAAATTCCACTCGGGATTGCTATCGCACTTACCATGCCAAAGAAGGGCATTTGGGTTCCGGTTTGTTTGGTTTTGATGGCGTTGCCGCTGCTGATTCCCTGGAACGTTGTTGGAACCATCTGGCAGATTTTTGGTCGGGCAGACATCGGATTGCTGGGGTTTGCGCTCTCGCAACTTGGAATTGAATACAATTATGCGAGCAATGTGTTTGATGCGTGGGTGACCATTATTCTGATGGATATCTGGCATTGGACCAGTCTCGTGGTGTTGCTGTGCTATGCGGGTCTCGTTTCAATTCCGGAAGCCTATTATCAGGCCGCCAGAATTGATGGCGCTTCAAAATGGTCGGTGTTCCGATACATTCAACTGCCGAAAATTCGTGGCGTATTGATTATTGCGTTTCTCCTTCGCTTCATGGACTCTTTCATGATTTATACAGAACCGTTTGTTCTCACTGGCGGTGGCCCGGGCAACTCAACGACCTTCATGTCGATAGACCTGGTGAAACAGGCGATTGGCCAGTTCGACCTTGGCCCGGCAGCTGCGATGTCTTTGGTGTATCAATTGATCGTTCTCACAGTGTGTTATGTCTTCTTTACTGTGATGAGCAATGTCGGCGTAGACAAGCCGGATGAAAGGGTGGAAGACTGATGACCACTCAAGCGAATAATCCGGCAGCAAATCATGACACGGCCTCAAGCGGATCAGGAAACATGAGCACAAGCGCTGTGCGCTCGCCAAATCGCTATGCGCGGAAAAGTGTTACACGTTGGTTGGTTCCTGGCCTCTATATCTTTTTCCTGATGCTGCCGATTTACTGGCTCATCAATATGAGCTTCAAGACCAACCAGGAAATCCTGTCCACTTTCACGCTGTTTCCGGCTGATCCGACTTTGCACAACTACAAGGTAATCTTCACAGATGCTTCCTGGTACACGGGCTATATCAATTCACTGATCTATGTCGGGCTGAATACGCTGATATCGATATCGGTGGCACTGCCTGCCGCATATGCGTTTTCGCGTTATCGGTTCTTGGGCGACAAGCACATGTTCTTTTGGTTGCTCTCAAACCGTATGGCGCCTGCTGCTGTGTTTGTCCTGCCTTTCTTTCAATTGTATTCCGCTTTTGGTTTGATCGACACACATATCGCGGTGGCTTTGGCGCACTGTCTTTTCAATGTGCCGCTTGCGGTTTGGATCCTCGAAGGGTTCATGTCTGGAGTGCCCAAGGAAATTGACGAAACGGCTTATATTGACGGATATTCATTCCTGAAGTTTTTCGTGAAAATCTTTATGCCCCTGATCGCATCGGGCATCGGTGTGGCTGCATTCTTCTGTTTCATGTTCTCTTGGGTTGAGTTGTTGATTGCCCGCACGCTCACCACCACAGACGCAAAGCCGATTTCCGCGATCATGACTCGTACGGTAGGTGCATCGGGCGTCGATTGGGGCGTCTTGGCGGCAGCTGGTGTGCTGACCATCATTCCTGGCGCGCTCGTGATTTACTTTGTTCGAAACTACATCGCCAAGGGCTTTGCCCTGGGCCGGGTATAGGGAGGGAGCTTAGCGTGAACCTTTCATGGATGGCATGGACCTTACCCACCGCTTTTTTCTGGATCGGCATTGTCAGTTGCATTCTAGCAATGTGCGTTTGGGAGTATTTTTCTCCCGGCGGCAATCCGCGCGTCGGTATTCTACGTTTTGAAACCACACGGGGGGACCGTTTGTTTATCTCGCTGCTAGGCAGCGCTTTCATCCATCTTGCCTGGCTTGGTCTTGTCGGCCCAAGCCTCTGGTGGGCTATGGCAATCTCACTGGTTTACGCGGTTTGCGTATTCAGGACCGTGTGATCGCTTTTTGTAAACGCGAGGTCTGGCACTCCCGCTTGACCAAGCAATTTAACTGAAACTCAAGGGAGGAGTTGAGAATGAAAAAATATCTACTTTCCACCGCAGCAAGTGCCGTCATGCTGCTAGCTATGGGTGCCAATGCCCAGGCGGACATGGCCGCAGCTGAGAAGTTTTTGGCAGAAGAAATCGGCGGTTTGTCCGTGCTTTCAGAAGCTGAGCAAAAGGCAGAGATGGAATGGTTCGTCAATGCTGCGAAGCCGTTTGAAGGTATGGAGATCAAGGTCGTCTCTGAAACCATTACGACCCATGAGTATGAATCTAAAGTGCTTGCGCCTGCGTTCACCGCAATTACCGGCATCAAGGTGACGCATGACCTGATTGGTGAAGGTGACGTGGTTGAAAAACTTCAAACCCAAATGCAATCTGGTGAGAACATCTATGATGGCTACATCAATGACTCAGACTTGATCGGAACTCACTGGCGTTACCAGCAAGTGCGTATTCTGTCTGACTGGATGGAAGGCGAGGGCAAGGATGTAACCAATCCAGGTCTCGATCTCGATGACTTTATCGGAACATCTTTCACCACAGCACCTGACGGAAAGCTTTACCAGCTTCCTGATCAGCAGTTCGCGAACCTCTATTGGTTCCGCTACGACTGGTTTAACGACGAGAAGAATAAGGCGGACTTTAAAGCGAAGTACGGTTATGAACTTGGTGTGCCGGTAAACTGGTCCGCCTATGAAGACATTGCCGAGTTCTTTACCGGCCGTGACTTATCCCACCTCGGTGTTTCTGGTCAGGTCTATGGCAATATGGACTACGGCAAGAAAGACCCGTCACTGGGTTGGCGTTACACAGATGCATGGATGTCGATGGCAGGCATGGGTGATGTGGGTGAGCCAAATGGCCTTCCGGTTGACGAATGGGGAATTCGTGTAAACGAAAGCTCTCAACCAGTTGGTTCTTGCGTTGCCAGAGGTGGTGCAACCAACTCTCCGGCTGCAGTCTATGCGGTTGAGAAAGCGATTGACTGGCTCAAGAGGTTTTCTCCACCTGAAGCTGCTGGCATGACCTTTGGTGAAGCCGGTCCTATTCCTGCGCAAGGCAATGTTGCCCAACAGATGTTCTGGTACACAGCCTTTACAGCCGCGACAGTGGAACCTGGTCTTCCGGTCATGAACGAGGACGGTACGCCGAAATGGCGCATGGCTCCTTCGCCCCATGGCGTTTACTGGAAAGGTGGTCAGAAGATCGGCTATCAGGATGCGGGTTCATGGACCTTAATGAAATCGACGCCGGTTGATCGTGCAAAAGCAGCATGGCTCTACGCACAATTCGTAACGTCCAAAACCGTAGATCTGAAAAAATCTGATGTTGGTCTTACTTTCATCCGTGAGTCCACAGTCAACTCGGATCACTTCACACAACGTGCTGACAAGCTTGGTGGTTTGATTGAGTTCTACCGTTCACCAGCTCGCGTTCAGTGGTCACCAACAGGAACCAATGTTCCGGACTATCCGAAGCTGGCGCAGCTGTGGTGGCAGAACATTGGTGATGCGATGTCAGGTGCAAAATCCGCTCAGGAAGCGCTCGACAGCCTATGCGGTGCTCAGGAGAAAGTTCTTGAACGTCTGGAGCGCGCTGGCATTCAGGGCGACATCGGACCGAAAATGAACGAGCCTCAGGATGCTTCGTATTGGCTTGGTCAGCCGGGCGCTCCATTCGCAAAGGTTGAGAACGAGAAGCCTGCTGGAGAGACCGTCTCTTATGATGAGCTGATCAAAAGCTGGCAGTAGAAGCTTGCGCTCGGAAGAGCAGATAGCCTAACTTCCATTTAAGGGAGGCAGAACAATCTGTTTTGCCTCCTTTTTCATACCTCAAAGAATACCGGATACAGTTTAACCATGGGCACATATATTCTCGCAATTGACCAGGGAACCACATCGTCGCGTGCTGTTCTCTACGACAAAAACATGGCGGTTGTCGCTTCTGACCAGCAGGAGTTTGCGCAGCATTTTCCATCTTCAGGAATGGTTGAACATGATGTGGAAGATATTTGGCACAGCGTCGTTGATACATGCCGCAATGCGATCTCGAAAGCAGCAATTGATCCAACTGAGATCGCGGGTATCGGCATTACCAATCAACGCGAAACGACTGTAGTCTGGGACAAGAAGACGGGCCAAGCCATTCACCGCGCGATCGTGTGGCAAGACCGACGAACATCCGCCTATTGCGCTGGCCTGAAAGAGCAGGGCCATGAACCCATGGTCACCGCAAAGACCGGATTGCTGCTCGATCCATATTTCTCCGGTACAAAGGTGCGCTGGATTTTGGACCATGTCGATGGTGCAAAAGAAAAAGCAGCGAATGGCGATCTTCTGTTTGGAACAGTCGACAGCTATTTGCTTTGGCGACTGACGGATGGCCGTTCGCACAAAACAGATGCTACGAATGCTTCGCGTACCTTGATGTACAACATCCATGAAAACCTGTGGGATGATGAGCTTCTGGAACTGCTGGAAATTCCTAAATCCATGCTGCCAAGTGTTGAAGACTGTGCCGCAGATTTTGGTGAGACCGTGAAAGATTTGTTTGGCGCGCGTATCCCGGTTCTGGGGATTGCGGGTGACCAGCAGGCTGCTACCATCGGGCAAGCTTGTTTTTCACCAGGTATGGTGAAATCGACTTATGGCACTGGGTGTTTCATGATGTTGAACACCGGCTCAAATGCGATTGCTTCCGAAAACCGTCTGCTGACGACCATAGCGTATCGGCTCAACGGTGAAACAACTTACGCGCTGGAAGGGGCGATTTTTATCGCTGGTGCTGCGGTTCAATGGTTGCGCGATGGTCTTGGCATTATTGAGAATGCCGCTCAGACCGGGGGGTTGGCAGCCGAGGCAGATGGCAGTCAGGACCTTATTCTGGTGCCTGCCTTTGCGGGCCTTGGTGCGCCTTATTGGGAGCCAGATGTTCGCGGTGCCATGTTTGGCCTGACACGAAATTCCGGCCCGCGAGAGTTTTCCCGTGCTGCTCTGGAATCGGTTTGCTATCAGACCCGTGATCTCGTTGAAGCCATGCAGGCGGATTGGTCGGGCTCTGATGGTTCGGTTGTTCTGCGTGTGGATGGCGGCATGGTTGCGAGTGACTGGACCATGCAGTTTCTTGCCAACATTCTTGATGCGCCGATAGATCGGCCCACCAATCTTGAGACTACTGTTCAGGGTGCGGCCTGGCTCGCGGGGATGCGTGCAGGGCTTTATCCTGACCAGTCCGGGTTCTCTGAAACCTGGCAGTTGGAAAAACGGTTTGAGCCCGAGATGGATTCTGAAACGCGTGACAGACGATATGCGAATTGGAAACGAGCAGTCGCGAGTGTGATTTCGCAACAGGGGTAGCGTTAGCGCAATCAAACCCTTTTTTAACTCAATTGCGGCAGGGTTTTCGGATGAAAATTCTGCCTTTTCTTTTTGCAAGCCTCTTGTTGGTTACGCTGTCTGCGTGTTCTCCGACGAGCGTTTTTGACAGGACGAAGCCTGAAACGCTTGGCTCTCCCATCGATCAGACAATTGTAAGTTTCACGCCGGATCATGCGTTCCAACGGTTGAACGACACGCGGCGTGGATATTTTCTTGGCGGTTTCAAACGCGATGAGCGGCTGATGGAAGCCGCCCGACGCCATGCGGAATTGATGGGGCGTACCGGAAAATTTGGCCATGACATCGGCCCTGGGACGCAATTCAAGAGCCGGATTTTTGCCGTAGGGTTTGACAATAGTGCGGGTGAAAACTTGGGCGTTGGCTACAAATCAATAGATGAAGCAATCGAGGGCTGGCTTAACTCACCTGGCCACCGTAAAATTCTTCTTAAGCGCAATTATTCCCTCGGCGGCATTGCCTATGCCCCAAATACATCTGGAAAGAACCCGCGCTTGAACCATTTCTGGGTGCTGATCGTTGGGCGGGAATAGGCCGAGAATAAATGCCTGCCTAATATGCCCTAACGTAATTCACGGCTTCTTAACCTCAATCCATCACACTTCATCAACCATGGGCGCGGGGGCGCCACATTTCGAGTGTAAGAGGGTTTGATGTTTCGTGTACTCCTTCAATCCGCTGCTGTTGCAGCGTTGACTTGTTTTTCTGTTTCTGCGCATGCGCTTGAAGTTTACATGTTCAAAGGGGCAGGGGACTTCTCGTTTGTAAATGAGAACATGCATTTCTCGCGCGGTCTGAACAAGATGTCCGAACAGTTGAATGCGGAAGGCATCCGTTCTGAAGTGCGCCGTTTTGGGGCAATGGATCAGGCACTCAAGCTCATCCGCGAACGCAAGCCGACATCAATCGCTTTAGTAGGCCATTCCATGGGCGCGCTTGCTTCCATGTCGCTGGCGCGCAGTCTTAAAGAGGATGGGATCAATATTGCCTATATGGCACTGCTCGATATTCCCGGACCCGTGGGTGTGGCAGGCGACAATGTTGACTGGGTGCAGAACTATTACACGATCAATCCGGTCTATGGAAAATTGACCAATGTCCGCTCGCATCGTCGAGCAGAGAACATCAATATTCTCGGATACATTCACAACCGTCTGGATGATGCGCCAAAAGTGCAGAAAGGCATCATGGCAGCAATCCGTGAAGTGCATGCTCTGGAACAGCAGGAACTGGTGCCGGAAAACCAGCCGGAAATTCTGTTTGTGGAGACACCACCTGCCATTCAGCCACAGCCCGCTGCGACACAAACACAAGCCTATCAACCCGCAATCCAGCCGATCACACCACAGCCTGCTCAAACAGCCGCTGCGCCGGTTCAACAGCCTTATGCTCTGCCCAGCGTTGCACCACAGCCTCAAATTGATCCGGTAACCACAGCAACAGTTTCAACGGTTCAAGCCGCTCAAGCACCTGTGCCAAGCAGGGGTGTAGGCGAGACGCTCGCAAGCCGGGTCAAGAACTTCCTTCGCGATCCTGAGCGGCGGCGCTATAATCGGGAATTGCAGTCTCAAAATGACCGCTAAAAAGCGGCGTGCAAATATCCCTGTGTCATCGGGTTGAAATATTGCTTGCGTAAGTAGTGCAATGCAGCGACAATGCGCTGGTTCGGGCATTTAAGCGAACATGAAGAAGACTGGAATACCGGATTATCCGGCTCAAAAGATCGTCTGACCTGTTACCGGGGAATATCCGGTCAGCCTCTTACCTCTCCTCGACATTTTCTACTGCCCTTTGCGATCTCGCGGTCGCACCAATGATCGATGAAAGGAAATAGATCATGTCAATGACCGGTACGGTTAAATTCTTCAATACTGACAAGGGTTTCGGCTTCATTACGCCTGATGGTGGGGGCAAGGATATCTTTGTTCATATCTCCTCGGTTCAGGCTTCTGGTCTGCAAGGCCTGTCTGAAAACCAGAAAGTGACCTTTGAAACAGAAGATGACAATCGCGGCAAGGGACCCAAAGCGGTCAACATTCAACCAGCAGAATAACTGCTGAAATCAAAAAAACCTCCTTTTGGCACGGAATTTGCTCTCTTCTACGTACGTAGTTTGAGACCTTGCCGAAAGGAAACGCCATGTTTGACCATGGACAAAATATCCAGTCAGTCGATGTATTTGTGACGCTAACGGATGGGCGCGAGCTTTTCGGATCGCTCGTGTGTGGCTTGAAGGCCGATGTGTCCATGGCTCTGAACGGCGAAGGCCAGTTTATCGAACTCAAAGACCATGATGGGGATGCCACCTTTATCGGCAAGCATCAGGTTGCAACGCTGGAAAAGGCCAAGGGCGGCAATCGAAAACAATCAACCCTTGAAACGGCTTCCAAAACGCAGACTAATTGGCAGGACGTGCTGGGTGTTTCATCCGGCAGTGATGCAGCACAGGTCAAAGCAGCCTACCATACGCTTGCCAAACAGTATCATCCTGACATGTATCCAGCACACCTGCCGCAAGAAATGCGGCAATATGCAAATGATCGTTTCATGCAAATCAACAAAGCCTATGAAGCGTTTTTGGCGGTAGCTGCTTGAGGATGTTATTTTCTGGCTTTGCCGTAGAGTTGATACTCGTCATCATCCAAAATATCTAACCAGAAAAACCACCTTCCTCTTGTCATCCAGGCGATGCCAAAGGCTATAAGTGCAATAGCTTCGGCATAAAAGGTGCCATCCAATCTGTCCCATAAATCACCATCCTCACTCAAGAAAAAGCTTGCAGCAAGCGCTAGCATTGCAAGAAACATTGCGGCACTGCAGAGCGTATAAATCAGGTTCCTGAATTCCTTATTAGACCCTTGGTTGCCCTCATTTGATGCACTTGGTTCCTTAAAAACTGTAGCGCAATACCAAGTTAAAAAACCAAAGACAAATACTGCAAATCCGTAGTGTACATACCCCGATATTTGGGGTGGGAAACCGATGAAGGCAGCGGGAGAAAATGCAGTTGAAATTTCCGGATTTATAATTGTCATTGATTCATTAGGGCCTGAGTCAATTACTTCTGTGATGTTTAGGAAGACCCTTCCCCAAGCACTGCCCTGTTCAATTCCTGCACCTACAGTTGGAAATAATGCGATGCCAAAAGTGCACCACCCGGCTGCGGTAGCCAGATTTGTTTCTCGGTTACTTTCACCGTTGTAGACGATCAGAAAAGTTCCGATGAAAGCGAGACACACAATGAAAATGTCGCCTAAAATCCAAGAGTAATAATAGTGGCTTATGGAATCTCGATCCGTATATAAACCGGTGGCACTTAAGACAAATAGTGTAAGAGGCAATATCAGTGCGACCAAGCCTACGTAAAATGAAAGCTTCTGCCGATTTATCTTGAACGATCCTTCGTCCGCTTCAGGATTTTTTGTTGGGTCTAAGGCTTTTGAAAACATGAATTTTCTCACAATTTGCTTTTATTAAAACTTCCGGGGTTATTCGCTGTTCAATACAAAGAAACTCTCATTCTCATCTCGAATCTGGTTCAATTCGAGTTTTTCAAGTGCATTCGCAATCCCATTTGGCTGAAGCAGGAGTGTAAGGGTATGTTTGTCAACTCGACCGGCAGCGAGTTTAGCGCTTGCTTTGTTTAATGCTTGTGAGCCAGATAATGTGATGGTTGGATCAGCCGAAGCATTTATGGTTGTTGTAAACTCGATTTCATCCAGCAAGTCTTGAGCAGATAATTTTGAGAGATTGCTTTTTCCAATGGTGAGCGGTTTTCCGTCACTACCCTTTGGAGGATCTGCAAAGTTTGTTTCAACAAGAAGTGCGGCAAATGTCGAGAAGCTATCTATAATATCAATTGAGCCATAAATCGGAAGGTGATAGTTTTTCCGATTAACTTCTTTATAGTTTACGTCATTGCAATTATCGTATCGGTATCGCAAGAGCGTGTTTTCGACAATATCACCAATGGTCTCCGCAAACTTGAAACTGCGAACATTTTTTCGCGTTCTTCCATAATTGCCGCCAAAGTTCAGGGCTGTTTCGGTTGAATTACCTGTAAACCCAAAATTCAAAACTCCCATATTGGCATCATTGTTTTCGGTTATGTCAAAAACAAATTCGTAGGCTACACCCGATCTTGCGAATAGGGAAAGTATGTCCAAAGAATCCGTAAAATATTCCTCACCTGGTGGAGGAGTCCGTTGATGTCGTTTGGCCCAATTATAGAAATTTTCCTGAAATCTTGGTTTTTTAGCATCAAAATCAAATCGGCTTATGAACTTGTCAAATACGATAACCCTTTTTCCGTCCTTTGGATTAAAATCAGAAATATTCTCATAAATCTTTCGATCTTCATTCTTAATTTTTCCCGCCTCGTATGCGGCGGCAAAATGTTCTGAATCTTCTTTGATGTAACTCATTGTAATTCTGGCAATTGCTGATCGAGCTTCGCACCGAATCCGTCGGACGATTGCAGTTGTTGGCGTAATCTCACCTTCTCCTAGTTCAAATTTAGCAATACTTGGCTGGCTTGTGGGAACCGGCCTGATCGCACAACCCGCCACAACTGCACACAGGCCTGTAACAGCCAAGATTTTACTGAATTCCGGAAGAACACGCATTTTCAACCCCCATATCGTGAGGCACGCGTGTTTCCCATTGTTGCAATTTACCAGCCACGCGTTACCTGATTAACTTTCTGTTAATCAAGGTATTCATGCTTGCGTGATTGTATCGTGAATTTAGCCTGATGAAGAAGTTTCAATTGCTAATCGATTGAATCAGATACGTTTTTACCCATACCCACCCGCAGCAGGTGTGTTCAAAACCACCGCTTCACCGGTTTTGACCTCGGTCTCGTCGCAATGTTTCAGCGTTTCCATTTCGCCGCTCAAACGACGAATAAGGGTCGATCCTGGTTCTCCATCGCCGCCGCCATTAAGGCCCTTTGGTGGGTTGTAACGAGAAGAGGAGAGAATGGCGCAGGTCATGTCTTCTTCAAACCGCAAGGTTCGGGAAACGGAATCGCCACCGGGATGTTTGCCCTTACCGCCGGAGCCTCGACGGATTGAGAAATCTTCTACTACAACCGGATAACGCATTTCCAGAATTTCCGGGTCTGTGAGCCGCGTGTTGGTCATATGCGTTTGCACTGCATGGGCGCCCTTGAAAGGCTTTCCGTCGTTGTGAACTCCGGCAGGCGCGCCGCCACACATTGTTTCGTAGTTTTGGTAGGTTGCATTGCCATATGTCAGATTGTTCATGGTACCGGGGGAGTTTGCAAAGGCACCCATTGCCATGAGCATGCAATTGGTAACATGCTGGCTCGTCTCGGTATTGCCGGCAATTACCGCCGCCGGATATTGCGGTTTCAACATGCACCCGTCCGGGATGATCAGGTTGATTGGTTTCATGCATCCGGCATTGAGCGGTATGTCTGCCTCCGCCATGATGCGGAATACATAGAGTACAGCAGCCCGGCACACCGGTTCCGGCGCGTTGAAGTTATTTTTCTCAATAGAAGATGTGCCTGTGAAATCAACTGTCGCTTCACGTTTGGTTTTGTCGACGGTGATCTTTACCTTGATCTGCTGATCATTGTCAGTTGTGTGAGTGTATTCACAGTCTGAAAGACTATCGATCAAACGGCGCACGCTTTCCTCAGCATTGTCCTGAACATGCTGCATATAGGCCTGAACCACTTCCAGGCTGAAGTGATCGACCATTTTGCGCAGCTCGGTAACGCCTCTTTCGTTTGAAGCTATTTGCGCGCGGATGTCGGCCATGTTTTGATCCGGATTTCGCGCGGGCCATGGATGATCGGTCAGGATTTCGCGCATGCCAGCTTCATCAATCACACCGGCTTTGACCAGCTTGAAATTGTCAATCAACACGCCTTCTTCATCTACGTGCGTTGCAAGTGGCGTGGCACTACCAGGTGCCATTCCGCCAATATCAGCGTGGTGGCCGCGCGATGCCACATAGAAGAGGATGTGTTTGTCATCATCGTCAAAAACAGGCGTAACAACCGTAATGTCTGGCAGATGTGTGCCGCCATTGTAGGGCGCATTAAGAATGAACACATCGCCGGGATTGATATCGCCCTGATTGTTCTCGATCACGCTTTCAACAGAACGGTCCATGGAACCCAAATGAACCGGAACATGTGGCGCATTTGCTACCAGAGACCCGTCCGCTGCAAACACGGCACATGAGAAGTCGAGCCGTTCTTTCATGTTTACTGAATAGGACGTGTTTTGCAGGGTTACGCCCATTTGCTCTGCGATCGACATGAACAGGTTGTTGAAGACTTCAAGCATCACCGGATCAGCGGTTGTGCCAATTGCCAATTGCCGTTGCTTGCTCTTGGTTCGCGTCAGGACAATGTGGTCCAGCGTGTTAATTTCTGCCTGCCACTCCGGTTCCACGACGATGGTCTGATGCGGCTCAATAATCAGGGCAGGGCCCTTTAGTCGGTTGCCAGGTTTGAGGTTCTTGCGGAATTTGATGGCTGCATCATGCCATTCGCCATTTGAGAAGAAACGCGTTGATTGATCCGCTTCCTGTTCAGTCGGGTCAAGCGCGGCTGGCTTTTCAGTGAGATTTGCACCGCCACCAACAGATTCAACTTCCACAGCTTCAGCAATCAATGCCTTGTTTTCGAATACAAAGCCGAACTGCTTTCGGTGTAACGTTTCAAAAGCATCAACCATTTCAGCGATGTTTCCCAATGGAACAGCAAGTGCAAGATCTGTTCCGTCATAACGGATATGGACACGGGAAAAGGATGAAATATCTGAATCACTTACATCCTGTTCTACAAGTTCTGATTCAGTTTCCTGACGAAGGCGATCTGCCATGCCATTCAGCACAGACAGTTGCTCTTCTTCAAGTTTTTCGATCAAGGCCTGTGATCGGGACGCCCTGATTTGCGCCAGCCCCATTCCGTATGCGGAGAGGATGCCAGAGAAGGGATGGACGAGCACGGTTTCCATTCCCAATGCGTCAGCAACCGCACAAGCATGTTGTCCACCAGCACCGCCAAAGCAGTTGAGCGCGTATTCGGTCACATCATAACCGCGTTGAACCGAAATTTTCTTGATCGCGTTCGCCATGTTTTCGACAGCGATTTTCAGAAAGCCGTCTGCTGCTTCCTCCGCGGTTGTTCCGGCTTTTTTCGCTAGGCCCGCGAACTTCTCTTTAACAGCGTCGGTGTCCAAAGGCTGGTCTTGTTGCGGTCCAAAGATTGCCGGGAAAAATTCAGGCTGCAGTTTGCCAACCATGACATTTGCGTCAGTAACAGCAAGAGGTCCGCCACGGCGATAACATGCAGGTCCGGGATTGGCGCCTGCGGAATCGGGACCTGCCTGAAAGCGCCCATCCGTATGATGCAGGATAGATCCTCCACCAGCCGCCACCGTGTGGATGCTCATCATAGGTGCGCGCATCCGAACGCCTGCAACTTCGGTCTCGAATGTGCGCTCGAGTTCTCCATCAAAGTGAGACACATCGGTAGACGTGCCACCCATGTCAAAACCGATCATTTTTTCAAATCCGGCAAGCTTTGAGGTTTCTACTGCCCCGACCACACCACCGGCAGGACCTGAAAGAATGGCGTCTTTACCCTGAAATAACTCTGCTGCGGTCAGGCCACCCGAGGACATCATGAACATTAATGTCGGACCTTCGCCGAGCTCTGACGAGACCTGTTCGACATAGCGACGTAAAATGGGTGAAAGGTAAGAATCCACCACAGTCGTGTCGCTGCGAGCAATCAGTTTGACCAGCGGCGAGACCTCATGGCTCACTGAAACCTGGCCAAATCCCATGTCTCTGACCAGCTCAGCCAAACGGATTTCATGTTCAGGATATTTCCATGAATGAATGCAGCTTATTGCAACAGCATCGATGCCTTCGGCTTTGAGTTTATCGAGTTCGGGAACTAGGCTTGCAGTGTCCAACGTCAGTTCAACCGTGCCGTCTGCAAGGACCCGTTCATCAACTTCGATAACCCGCTCATAGAGCAATTCCGGTTTCACAATTTCTTTGGCAAAAATATCCGGGCGCGCCTGATAGCCGATTTCGAGCATGTCTCGAAATCCTTTTGTTATGAGAAGTGCGGTTCGGTCGCCTTTTCTTTCAAGCAGAGCATTGGTTGCGACCGTTGTTCCCATTTTTACATTGCCAACCAAATCTGCTGGTACAGCATCCTTAGCTGTTAATCCCATGATCTCCTTGATGCCTTGGATCGCGGCGTCTTTATAGGCTTCCGGATTTTCTGACAGCAGTTTGTGGGGGTGAAGTGAGCCATCTGGTGCGCGTCCAACGATATCGGTGAAAGTACCGCCACGATCTATCCAGAAATCCCATTTTGTCATAAGTGCTCGCGCTCCGTGTTTGATTTGCACCTTATGCGGGAGGGCAGGTTAAAAAAAGTGAAAACGAGAGACATCACAGCGTTTTCTTACAGTATTTTACAATTGGTTTACCATGTCTCCAAACCGGCAATTAACCCTCATTGGATAGCTTACTGTGTAACTTTTACGGGGGTCCTATGCAAAACCATACACCTGAGCCAGCACGTATCCAGCCAGATAGCGGACTGAGCGTACCCACCAACCTGACGGGCGATGAAAAACGTCTCGCCGATGAGGCTCGTGAACGCGAAATGAGCCGCGCCAGGACACGCGCATTTGTTATCAATTGTGACGGTGAACATGCTGTTATTTCGGCAATGGCACAGGAAGGCGAAAAGGACAAAGAAAATTATTGGTCTGTGGGTCAGTTGATCTCTATCCAGGTTGGTACAAGCCGGGTTGTTGGCCTTTCTTGTAAGGTTGACGTGGCCAAAAACAGCTGGAACCCTGACGACGCGAATGAGGTGCATATTACGCTGGAGCTTGTCGGGGAAATCGTCGCTGGCAAGGATGGCGCGGCTGATCGCTTCTCAAGCGGTATCGCAAACTATCCGCAAATGGGGTGTATTGCGCACCGTATCCGCGCGACCGATCTGGAAATCATTTACAAGGAAGAGGGTGAGGGCGTTATCAAAATTGGCCAGCTCACCCAGGATTCCACTGTGGATGCAAAGATTGATGTCGACAAACTGCTTTCCCGTCACTTCGCTGTCCTGGGTACTACAGGTGTGGGTAAATCGACATCTGTTACCCTTATCATGAAGAAAATCATTAAGGTGAGGAAAGACATTCGGGTCCTAATGCTTGACCCGCACAATGAATTTGCGTCTGCATTTCCAGATGATTCCGTAGTTGTTGATGCTAGCAACCTCAATCTTCCGTTTTGGTTGTTCCGTCTTGATGAATTGGCTGAAGTTGTGTTCCGCGGCCAAGAGGGCTTTGATGCAGAAATCGAACTCCTTCGTGACATCATTCCATTTGCCAAAGAGCAGTTTAAGCATGAAGCTGAAGGCAAGGCTGGTTCACTCGTAAAGAAATCTACGAAAAGTAACCTCACTGCGGATATGCCTCTGCCATATCGCCTTGCAGACTTGTTAAAGCTGATCGATGATCGCCTTGGCCTTCTCGAAGGAAAAGCAGAGAAACCCATTCTCAAATCGCTGCAGTATCGCCTTGAAAGTATTTCTAACGATCCACGCTTCCGGTTCATGTTTGATACAACCGGGGGCGGAGACATTATGGAAAGTATTGTTTCCCAGATTTTCCGCGTTCCCCAGAACGATAAGCCAATCTGTGTGTTGGAAATGTCCGGATTGCCTTCAGAAGTTGTGAACTCGGTTGTTTCGGTTCTTTGTCGAATGGCCTTTGATCTTGCCCTCAACAGCGATGGTGGCATTCAAACGCTTGTGGTTTGTGAAGAAGCTCACAGATACATTCCGGCAGATTCTTCTGCCGGCTTTTTCCCTACCCGTCAGGCGATCGCGAGGATCGCGAAAGAAGGCCGGAAATATGGGGTGTTCCTGAGTATCATTACTCAGCGTCCAGGCGAATTGGATTCAACCATTCTTTCCCAGTGTAACACCGTTTTTGCCATGCGTTTGGGCAACCAGCGAGACCAGGAAATTATTCGTGGTGCGGTGACCAGTGGTGCGAAAAGTACGATCAACTTTCTGTCTTCAATCGCGAACCGGGAATGTATTGCATTTGGTGAGGCGATCCAGACGCCGATGCGAATGACATTTGAAACCATGGCTGCCAAGGACTTGCCGGGCGCGCGGATTTATGAACAGCAGGCGAAGATCAAGGAAGGATTGCAAGTTTCATTGGCAGCGGTTCTGCGTAGAATGCGCCAGGAAGACCGCAAGACAAGTGGTGAGGCCTATGCAGAGGCTGATCCGGTTGCCAAACAACAGGCGATCAAGGAACAGGCCAAAACTACTGCACCCGGTGATGATATCAACTCTATCCTGAACGCCGCTTATTCAGGACAAAACGGGTCCTTGAACAACGACCTGGGTGCTGCAGCGCCTCCGTTGGCGCCAAAACAGGCGCCGCCAGCGCCATCAACTCCGGCTCAACCTGCATCACCTCAAGCTGCCGCATTGCAGCCAAAACCAGCAGCGCCTCAGCAGGCGGCTGCGGTGCAACGTGCTCCGGAACCGAAAAAAGAGAGGCCGACCATGGCGAGCAGCCTTATCAAGTCTTTCAGGAGTAGCTGAATACAGTTTTCGCAAATGTTACAAGACAGCGGGCCGTCGAGGAACTATCCTCGGCGGCTTGTTGCTATGATGGCGGTAATCGTCAACGCAGATGCCAAAGTCACCCAGTCTATGGTTTCGCCTAGCAGAACAACGGATACACCCAAGGTGACAAAGATCTGGAGTAATTGAAATTGTGCGATGCGTGCGATGCCGCCAGTTGCCAGGGCAACATTCCAGGCGCAGAAGCCAAGAAACATTGAAAACGCGCCTAGATACCCCAAAGCGATCAAACCGCTCGGTGAAGGGTCAAAATCTGCAGGTGCATAAAACCAGATGGCACCTACGATGCTGATGGGTGAATTGAGAACCAATGCCCGGGTTATCACTTCCCAACCCGGCATTGAGCGGGACAATTTTCCGGAAATGACATAGCCCCATGCTGTACAAAGCCCAGCCAAGAACAGCCAAGCATATCCTGTGATTACTGAAACTTGGGCTGATTTTCCAGACTGATACAGTGTGAAAGCAACGATGACTAAAAAGCCCGTAAATGTCAGTATCCAAAATCTTGGGCTTGGGCGTTCATCAGCTGTGAACCTTGCAATCACAGCAGTCGCCAAAGGCAAAAACCCCAGAATGATGCCGCCGTGTGACGCATCCACTGTTTGCATTGCAAGTGCAACAAAGCCCGGAAAACCGAACACCAGCAACAGGCCTGCCAAAAATATGGAATTGTTTTCTTTGTGTCGCCAATTCAAGCCACTAAAGGCCATGAACACGAAAGCCAAAGACGCTGCTATGACGGCTCTTGCCGAAGTTACAAACCCGGGTGTGAAACTTTCCAAAGCCAAAGTTGTAACGGGTAGGGTTGACCCAAATATGATGACGGCAACTAACCCTAGAAAGTATGCGCTTACAGGCGTTTGCTGGTCTTGATCCAATGATGGAAACTCCGAGGTAAACATAATGAGAAGCTCCCGGTGATTTTGACCTCAGGCGCTCTGCTTCTCTCTTTCATACTTTAAGGGAGTCGCATAGAAGAAACACATGTCTATTTGGTCTCAACTGAGCGAAATACTTTCTGAATTTGTCTCAGACGCATTTACTGCGGTTATTGAAGTTGTTCGCACAGCATTCGAGGGAGATCCGGAAACGCGGCGGCAGGTTGGGTTTTCAATCGCGATGATTGCCTTGTCTGCAAAAATGGCAAAATCAGACGGTATCGTAACAAACGAAGAGATCATCGCGTTTGAAGAAATTTTTGATATTCCCGAAAAGGAACACAACAACGTGTCACGCCTTTACAATCTGGCGAAGCAGGATGTGGCGGGATATCAGGCTTATGCAGCAAGAATTAAAACGCTGTTTCCTGATGATGGTGATATTTTGCGGGAAGTCATCCACGGGCTGTTTCACATCGCCAAGGCTGATGGGATATATCACCAGAATGAAATGGCTTTCATGGACAATGTGGCAGGGATTTTTGACATTAAGGGTCGAGACTATGAGCGCGTTAAGCTGCGTCATATGGAGCCGGAAGGCGGGAATCCATACGTGCTTCTGGAAGCTGACCGCGAATGGGGCGATGACATCTTGAAACGCCATTACCGAAAGCTTGTTGCTGAAAATCATCCCGACAAGCTGATCGCTCGTGGGGTGCCGCCGGAATTCGTTTCCATTGCGAACCGTCGATTGGCGGAGATCAACAGAGCCTGGGAAATGATCAAGCTGGAGCGCTCGCTATGACTTTTGCAGCTGACACGTCATGCGACTGTAAAATACGCGAAGCTGTAAATTTTGGTGAGCGAGACACGGACCTAGATCTCGATATTCTGCTTCTTCATTACACGGGCATGGCATCGGCTGAAGCTGCCATCAACTGGCTATGCTTGGAAGAAAGTGGCGTTTCCTGTCACTATGTGGTCGAGGAAAATGGTGCAATATGGCAATTGGTGCCTGAAGAAAAACGGGCATGGCATGCTGGAAAATCTTCCTGGCAGGGAGAGGCTGACATAAATTCGCGTTCAATCGGTATTGAAATCGTAAACCCCGGCCACGCTTTTGGATATCCGGGTTTTCCTGACAAACAGATTGCCTCCGTCATCAAACTCAGCAAGGATATTGTAAAAAGGCACAAAATCCCGGCGCGGCATGTGCTTGCCCATTCAGATGTTGCCCCGGGGCGGAAATCTGATCCCGGCGAAAAATTTCCCTGGCAGCGGCTCTTTCAGGCCGAAATTGGTGCGTGGGTTCCTCCCGTCACCGATTATCATGATGAGATTGTCGAAGGAGAGGCGAGTGAGCGGGTAGCTTCACTCCAAGCCATGTTGATCGCCTATGGTTACGGGCTGGAAATCACCGGTACATTTGATCATCAGTCTCGGATGTGCGTTCGAGCATTTCAGCAACATTTCTTCCAGCACCGTGTCGATGGTATTCCATGCGAAGGATTGATCAAAACACTGGAAAACCTGCTTTTTGCGGTGCGTCAAGAAAAGCTGACGTAAATGGTTTGCAACATTTTGTAACACTAAGTGTTCCCAAAAACGTCTTCTCGGCACAATTCCTGCACAAGAAACAAAAACATGTTCTTAGGGGGACGTTAATGTTTAAGTTTTTTGCTGTGCAGCCGGTTAAGGCAGCGCTGGTTTCTGGTGCATTTTTGGTGTTGGGGTTCTCGGTTTCTCCATTGGCAAATGAAAGTAGTCGATTTGGTGTTTTAAGCACTGAAATATCAAGGAAAATTGTTGAGGGTATTGAAGAAGCTCGCCAAGAACGCATTGCGACATGGCAAGCACGTATTTCCGGGAGTCATGATGCTTTTCCAGAAGATGATAAAGAAGTTCGTGAAAACGCCGATTTGGAACCTGAAAATTCGTACCAAATTGCCGACAACAAGCGCATAGAACGACCTGATTTTCTTAAAGAAAACAAAGATGAAGG
>JASJDO010000003.1 GCA_030065115.1 Rhizobiaceae bacterium
CTCCACACCGATCCTGACCGCTTCGTCACCGGAAGGAGCGCGTGACTTTCTGGTGCCCAGCCGCATTCATCCCGGCAAGTTCTACGCTCTGCCGCAGGCGCCGCAGCAGTATAAGCAGCTGATCATGATGTCCGGGTTTGACACCTACTTTCAGATTGCACCGTGTTTCCGTGACGAAGACCCAAGAGCCGATCGCCTACCAGGCGAGTTTTACCAACTCGATCTGGAAATGAGTTTTGTCGAACAGGATGATATTCTGACAACCATGGAACCTGTTTTGCGGGGTGTGTTTGAAGACTTTGCAGAAGGTCAGCCGGTCACTCAGGAGTTCCGCCGAATTCCTTACGATGAAGCAATCCGCAAATATGGCTCTGATAAGCCTGATCTACGCAACCCGATCGAGATGCAGGACGTGTCTGAACATTTCCGTGGTTCAGGTTTTAAAGTCTTTGCCGGTATTCTGGATGCGGAGGAAAAAAATCAGGTCTGGGCGATTCCTGTAAAGGGCGCAGGTAGCCGCAAAGCTTGCGACCGGATGAATTCCTGGGCACAGCAAAATGGTCAGCCAGGCATGGGGTACATTTTCTGGCGCGAACTTGAAGGCAAATTTGACGCTGCAGGCCCGATTGCCAAGAACATCGGAGAAGAACGCACCGAAGCAATTCGTCAGCAGCTTGGTATGGAACTTGGCGATGCCGTGTTCTTTGCAGCCGGTGATCCGGCGAAGTTTGCTTCTTTTGCAGGTGATGCACGGCAAAAAGCAGGTGAGGACAATGGCCTGATTGATGAGGGCCGTTTTGAACTCTGCTGGATTGTCGATTTTCCATTCTACGAATGGGACGAAGACAACAAGAAAGTTGATTTCGCGCACAACCCGTTTTCAATGCCGCAAGGGGGTATGGAGGCGCTTGAGGCTGCAGATACTGACGATAAAAAGCTGGCACTCAAGGCTTATCAATATGATCTGGTTTGTAACGGCTTTGAAATTGCTTCTGGTGGTATTCGCAACCACTTGCCTGATACGATGGTCAAGGCATTCGAGGGTGCCGGGCTTTCAAAGCAAACCGTTGAAGAACGTTTCGGTGGTCTTTATCGCGCATTCCAATACGGTGCTCCGCCGCATGGCGGCATGGCTGCCGGTGTTGACCGTGTGGTGATGTTGCTTTGTGGTGCGAAGAACCTGCGCGAAATCACCATGTTCCCGATGAACCAGCAAGCAGTTGATTTGCTGATGGGTGCGCCGGGAGAGGTAGATTCAAGCCAATTGACTGAGCTTGGTATTCGCTTGATGCCGAAACAGGAAGACTAAGTACTTTCTCCTGAAAAATGCACAATTGATGCACAGGCCCGTCAGAGTTTCTGGCGGGCTTTTTTGTATTTGCAGACATGATGTTCAAACAGGAGAAGGAAAAATCATGTCATCCTCAAATGAAAGCGGGAATGCTGATAGTGATGCAGCAGCACCAACCAATCCATGGTCATCAAAAGGCAATGTCGGCGATGCGGGAAAAATAGCGGGATTTATGGCCTCGCCAGGTGTCAAATTCATCCTGACGGGATTTATCACACTCGCCTTGCTCATTCCCACAATGCTGGTATGGGGATTGGTTGAAGAACGCTCACGACGGGCTGACGATGTCGCTGCATCAATTGCACAAGGGTGGGGTGCCAATCAGACAATCAATGGGCCTTATCTGGTTTTGCCTTACATGGTTTCAGAAAAGGTCGACAAACACTTCAAACAAGTAAAACGGCATGCAATCATCTCACCGTCGACACTCAGCATTGATGGCAATATCAATGTCGAAGAGCGCAAGAAGTCCATCTACAAGACCCAACTTTATCACGTGAAGTCGAAACTGACCGGCACATTTGATGCGGTTGATCTGGCAAAAATCCGTGAGATTGGCGGAGCGCCACTTCCGTCTCAAGCATTTTTGGCGATGGGCGTGTCTGACATGACCGGAATTCGCTCCGATATCTCGATCAAATTGAGTGATGCAGGTAACCGTAAATTTTCGCCGGGACTCAATCGGATTCAGGCGCCGCATATTGTTTCGCCAGTTTACAGCAGAAATGCATATCCAAAACATGCCGACCTTCGTTCTGGTGGCGTCCATCTGCCACTTGCGGATGTAGACATCAAAGAGAGCATGGCGTTCGAAATGAGTTTTGCGCTTAATGGTTCAAAAGACATCACATTTGTTCCCGCGGGAAGCTCGACAGCGCTTGAGTTGAATTCCAACTGGCCACATCCCGGTTTCGACGGACGCTTCCTTCCCGAAAATCGGGAAATCAGCGCAGAAGGATTTTCCGCAGTCTGGACTGTGCCAAGCCTTGCGCGCGGCATCGATGCTGTGAGTTTCTCGAACAGTTTGCCGACGGCGAACGCAGCGATCAAAGTCAATTTTGTCGAGCCATTGAAATTCTATCAGATCACTGCAAGAACGCTCAAATATGCAATCGCGTTTTTCTCCCTGATTTTTCTGGCAATGTTCATTCTTGAACTGACGGGCAGAAATGCAATTCATTGGGTGCAATACGTATTGGTCGGATTTGCGATGGTGGTTTTCTACGTGATGCTCTTGGCATTTGCAGAGCAAGTGGGATTCAATATCGCTTACGCTATTTCCTCGGTTGCAACCACTGCCTTGGTTGCCTGGTATGTGGGTAATTCTCTTGGGAAGAAGCATGGTTCGGCAATCATGGCCGCCATATTGGGTATCACCTATCTCGTGATGTACTTGATCTTGAACGAAGAGGATTATGCACTTCTGGTCGGATCGATCATTGCCTTTGGAGCAATCGCGGCAACGATGGCGGTGACGCGGGACGTTGATTGGTCAAGCCGTCAAGTTGCAACCAGCTAACTATCCACGATTTTGCTTAATGAATCGCCCTGGCAAGAAATCTTGCCAGGGTGTTGTTTTGATTCAGGAATGTCAGAAAATGCGTTACTCAGCGGTAACTTTCAGGTTTAATCGGTTTACGACTTCTGAGGGTGCAGTAGATCCGGCCTGTACACCCGAACTAAGCGCAATGATCTCGGTAAGCGCCAAACCACCCTGCGGTTCAATGGATGCAGAAATCGTCTTGTTTCCTTGCATGAAAATACCGAGTGCCGCAGAGAGCGAAGAAGCAAGTTCTGGCAACTGCAAGGGAGCAAGCATGATGCCAGCCATTGGGGGAATGACTGCGGCAAGTTCTTCTGCGTTTCTGTTGTTTCTTCTTGCCTGCACGTCCAATACCTTGCCCAGCAATGAGGCATCTGTGACTTCAAGCTCAAGTTTCTGCAGGCTGAGTGGTGCGAACATTGCCATCAGTTGAAGCATTTGAGCCTGCTGCGCCTGCGGATTGTCTGCATCTGTCTGCAGTTTTGAAGCGGTTGTCGCAATACTTTTGGCAACCTGCTCAGTATACCCGGACACGTTTAATTTAACGTTGAATGAGCCAGCATTCAGGAAATCATATTTCATCTCTGCAATATCCAGAATCCCGCTTTTGAGATCAGCACTTGCATCAACTGAAATATTTAAAGTGAGCTTCTCATACCCCAGATCTTTGACCTGCTCATAACCTTGAGATGCCTTTGCATCATCAGGCAAAGCAGAAAGATCGATGGAAATATTCTTGAACTGACCAGTGCTTTTGGAAGTGAGTTCGGCTGCGTCATTGATCGCAACAGCCTCACTTTGGTCCATACTAATGAAGGTTTTTCCACCCAATGTGACGTCAATGGGCTTTATTTTAACTCTTGTATCTCCGTCCGGAATCAATGGTCGGTTCGGATCAGAGCCATCCCATGCATAGTAATTTTCTAGCTCCACACCTTCCATCGACACATTAACAGGTCCATCATCGACAACCGTATCAATCGTCATGGATCCAAGGTTCACACTGCCAATATCCAATCCAAACAGGCCGAAATATTCAAATTCGTTTACTGACGCGCCGGAAAAATTGATGTCGACCGGCTCTCCTTCGTCGCCAAATACTCTGCCCTGAAACGGAGCGATTTTGGCCTCTTGCAGTTTGAAATTGCGCGTTGAGGTGCGCACAAAGCCTTTTGCAGATATTGAGGGGATGGTGAGACTGCCTTTGCTCGAATCTCCATCGCGCGAGAATGTAGTATTGGTCAGAACCAAACTATCCACCTTCTCAGGAAGTGGATCACTGTCAGGAGATTCTGCGAATTCCAGCCCCGTCGAGGCCAGTGTCTCAATCTCGAGTTTGCTGTCATTCTTGCCAGTGTGCACGATCGTCTGAGCTTCAAGGCCGTCGTAGCTGAAACCGCCATTCCCGTTTTGGGCGGGATTTGTAAAGGTCAGTTTGCTGATTGCCGATTTGCTTTCAGTCTTGTCGTTTTCAATGACAAAATTGTTGATGGTCAGGGTTTCGCCATTTTGCTCGACTGCCCCGTAAGTGACTTCTGCGCCATCGGACTCAATAAGCGTCTCCAACTGTTTGACAAACCCATTGCTGTCAAACGCATGTGCAGAATGTGTGAGTGCAAGCGGTGAGACAGAGAGTGCTGCTACAAAAACTAATCGGGAAAGGCGCATGTCAGAAAATTTCCTCAATCTAAAAAGTGTTGGTCGATATTAAAGTTCAAATCATGTCAGAAATATAGACCTGCTGAATTATTTTGAAATGGTGCGTTACGATGAAGTTACTTCTCTGCGACCGGTAGTGAAAATGACTTGATTGTGACCATTGTTACTTGAAAATCGAAAGAATCTTTGAAACAAATCGACCTATCGAAGCAAAAGGGGCTTTGAGGGCTGATATGATCGGATTGCGTGCTGCGCTGATAGCATTGGTGGCGCTTTTTCTGAATTTTCCACTAACGACGCATGCTCAACAGAGTGCGGATCAGAAACCAACCAGAATTGTGACCAAAGCTGTATCTGTAGGTGGAGGCTTGCGGCTGGATATCCACGCGCCTGCTACCGTTAAACGGCAAGGATTTTTCAAACCTGGAAAAAAAGCCCCGGTGCTGATTTACGTACATGGCGGCGGGTGGATCAAGGGAACTCGCGAGAAGATATACAACCTGGATACATTCGCGACAAAACGCGGATGGATGTTGGTTTCTGTTCAATATACGCCTGTTCCACGCACCAATATTGATGGACAGGTCAGAGACATTGTCCGTCAGATCAATTGGGTCAGAAACAACATATCCCGCTACGGTGGAGACAAGCGAAAAATCGTGATTATGGGGCATTCTGCTGGTTCGCATTTGGTGTCTCTGATTGCAGCAAAGAGACTTGGCGGTCCATTGCGCGGCGTGATCGCCAATGATGTGCAGGCCTATGACATGGTTGCCTATGGTGGGATGAGAGGTAGTTTGCCTTACGTTTATGCAGCGGCGTTCGGTTCAAACTTGAGCAATTGGATTAAATGGTCTCCGGTCACCTATGTCAGAAATGGACCGTCCGGCGGGCTTCCACCCTTCATGATCATGTATTCGGGTTCCAACTATGAACGTCGCAAAACACTGGCGCGCGGGTTTGCTGGAGATTTACGCTCGAAGGGCTCTCGAGTGACATTGTTTGATGGGCGTCGTTACAGTCACGGTTCCATAGCCAGAGGGATTGGAAAAAGCCCGGAGGTGACACGGGCGGTTGAGCGCTTCCTGCGCAGGGCTTTCCGCTAACCATATCCCCAAGCTTGTTGCGAATCGTAATAAGCGATACCGTTGCGCAAGGCATTTTAATCAGGGATTTCTTCAATGGATATTATCGGACTAGTCATTTTGCTGGCGCTCGGCGGTTACGCTGTCGTGGTTTACAATGGTCTTGTTAAAGCACGCCAAATGGTGCGTGAAGCCTGGAGTGGCATCGATGTACAGTTGAAGCGCCGGGCTGATTTGATCCCAAATCTTATCGAGACGGTTAAAGGATATGCATCGCATGAAAAGGACACTCTTACTGAGGTGATTGAAATGCGGAACCGAGCGCAAGCGGTTCCAAGCGGCGATATCGCTGGCAGAGCACAAGCAGAGGGCATGCTTGGCATGGCGCTTGGAAAACTGTTTGCTTTGGCTGAGGATTATCCTGATCTAAAAGCCAATGAGAATTTTGGTGAACTGCAGGAAACTTTAGAGGAACTCGAAACCGAAATTCAGATGTCGCGTCGATACTATAATGGCGCGGCTCGAGATTTGAACATCCGTGTCGAGAGTTTCCCGTCAAATCTTGTCGCCAACACATTTAAGTTTGAACAAGCCGATTATTTCGAGATTGAAAATGCTGCAGATCGTGCGGTTCCAAAAGTGGATTTTGGAAGCTGATCCATGAAACGGTTCATGAGCACGATTGCCCGCCTTGTGTTTGCAAGCGCAGTCATTTTTGTTTCACTCACGCTTTCCGCATTTTCACAGGAGGTTATCCGAAGCTTCGACAGCCTGGTGCAGGTTAACAAGGACGGCAGCTTCCTGGTTACAGAAACGATTATCGTTAAAGCCGAGGGGCGGCAGATCAGGCGCGGCATTTATCGCGACTTTCCACTCTATAGCGAAGATGCGGAGGGCAATCGGCAAAAGGTAGGCTTCGAACTCATTTCCGTGAAGCGGGATGACGAGCTTGAAAACACACGGATAGAAAAAATCCGCAATGGAATACGCATCTACATTGGGCACAAGGACTATTTCCTTCCCACTGGCGTCTATACTTACATCATCACCTATAAGACAGATCGCCAGTTGCGGTATTTTGAGACGCACGATGAAGTTTACTGGAATGCAACCGGTAACTTTTGGAACTTCCCGATCGAAAAAGTTTTGGCTCAGATAGCGCTTCCGGAGGGTGCAAGTGCTTCTGATTGGGACGTTTTTACCGGGCGCATAGGATCAACCCAAAAGGATGCAACCATTGGCAAAATAGCGGGCAAACGGGTGATCAAGTATCGCACGACCCGTGTTCTCCAGCCAGGAGAGGGCATCACGGTCCTGGCGAAAGTACCAAAGGGCTTTATTGATCCCCCAAGTGACGCCCAGAGAAGCGCATGGTTTTGGGAAGACAATAAGCGCATCATTTATGCATCAATATTGTTGCTGCTGATTACAGCATACTATTTTATTGTTTGGTGGAGGGTAGGCCGCGATCCGCCAAAAGGGGCAATAGTTCCACGATGGGAGGTGTCGCAAGATTTGTCGCCTGCTCTGGTAAATTATATTTACAAGAAAGGGTTGGCCGGAAAGGGGTTTGATGCGATTTCAGCAGCTGTGCTCAGCTTGGCTGTTAAAGGCTATGTGAGTTTGCAGAAACCTCATGGTGACATGGAAATTCAGGCTACTGGGAAAGCTGGTGAGCATTCTTTGCCTGTCGGCGAGCGTGCTATATTGAGAACGGTGCAAGCAACACCGTCTGAATTGCTGAGGGTTGCCAAAGACAATGGTTCAAAGGTCAAGCTGCTACAATCGAAGTTTGCGTCATCCATGGAGAGAGAACATCGTGGTGTGTTCTATAAGCACAATTTGGGCTGGGTTGTTCTCGGCATCATCACATCAATCATTGGTCTGATTGGCATTGTTGCCTTCGGGGGGCTATCTGATACAGCCATTGGTGCATTGATTGGCTCGGGTGTTTCAACAGCTGTCGTGTCGGCAGTTATCATCAATTTTGTGAAATCATTCATGCATTCACGGTCTTTGTTCAGCAAGATTGTTGGTGTTGTCTTCGCTGGGTTCTTTGCGTTCACCTTTTTATCGACTGGTTTCAGAGCATTTTTCTCAAGTATGGATTGGTTTTTTGGTGAGCAGACCTTCTTTACCATTCTGATCGGCATTATTGTTCTGAATGTTCTTTTTTACATTCTTCTGGGAGCCCCAACACCGCTTGGCCGGAAACGCATGGACGAAATTGAAGGCCTGAAAACCTATCTCACATTGGCCGAAAAAGAACGCATGAACCTCGCAGGTGCGCCAGATTTTTCTACGGTTCATTATGAGAAGTTGCTGCCCTATGCCGTTGCCCTGGGAGTTGAAAAACCCTGGTCCAATGCATTTGATGCGTGGTTGGCGACCGCGGTTGCAGCAGGTGCTGTTGCTGCCTCATACTCTCCATCCTGGTATGGGGGCAGAGATTTTAATTCCGGTGATTTGTCAGACACGATGGGCGACTTTACCAATTCAATGCAATCCGGCTTTGCAGACGCGATGCCTGTGCCCAAGTCTTCATCTTCCGGATTTTCAGGTGGTGGTGGTTTTTCCGGCGGCGGTGGTGGCGGCGGAGGTGGGGGAGGCTGGTGAGCAGCTTCAGCTACCCACCAGCAGATTGCCTTGTTTGGGAGGAGGAGTTAGGCAATCTCAATCTGATCTTGTTTAGACTTTGCGATCAACAACTTGCTGATGCCGTAGAGACTGATTGTGATCCAGGAAATCTGGATCAAAAGCGATGGGAAGTTGAAGTTCTCAAATAGTGAAATCAATACAAAGCTGGCAGCGAGAAAATTAAGTGTAGGGTAAGCAAAACCCTTCGCATCGATCATGTCAAATTGCAGCGCCGCGTATGATCCCAAATAAAAAGCAACGCCTGTAAGTCCTAGCGCTTCGTATAATGTAGTATCAATTAAATCTTCGAACATGAAATCCTCCAAAAGAATGTTCGTAACCCCTGCAAGGATAAGTATCTGAAACATTTAGAAAAGAATGTGCCTTTACGCACATGGTGATAAGCATCGGGCAAAAGGTTCAAGCGCTTGCCACGAATCATCGCTTTGGGTAATCGGTTTCTATGGGAAATGATTTGATTCAACCGGGCAACGGTGACGATGAGGGTATTGAGGGCGTAGACCTCAAAAGCGCGCTTGAAGAGCGCTATCTAGCCTATGCCTTGTCAACAATCATGGGGCGGGCTCTGCCCGATGTTCGAGACGGTTTGAAGCCGGTTCATCGACGCATCCTGCATGCGATGCGCATTCTCAAACTTGATCCGAATACAGGGTTTAAAAAATGCGCCCGCATCGTCGGTGATGTCATCGGTAAGTTTCACCCTCATGGCGATCAGGCAGTCTATGACGCATTGGTGAGGCTGGCTCAGGATTTTGCTCAACGTTATCCGCTGATCGATGGACAGGGGAACTTCGGCAATATTGATGGCGATAATGCTGCTGCTTATCGTTATACCGAAGCGCGCATGACCGAAGTTGCCACGTTGCTGCTTGAAGGCATCGACGAGGATGCAGTTGATTTCCGGCTAACCTATAACGAGGAAGACAAAGAACCAATCGTTCTTCCTGGTGCATTCCCGAATCTGCTCGCCAATGGCTCCTCTGGCATCGCAGTGGGCATGGCGACCAATATTCCCCCGCACAACGCAGCGGAATTGTGCGATGCAGCCATTCACCTCATCAAGTTTCCGAACGCGGGTATCGACAAGCTGGTTAGCTTTGTCAAAGGGCCGGATTTTCCAACCGGCGGTGTAATTGTTGAAGATGAAGCGTCGATCCTGGAAGCCTATAAAACCGGGAAGGGCGGCTTCCGGGTTCGTGCACGCTGGGAGAAAGAAGAAACCGGTCGCGGCGGCTATCAGATTGTTGTCACTGAAATTCCCTATCAGGTTCAAAAATCTCGCTTGATCGAAAAGGTTGCCGAACTCCTGTTCAATCGCAAACTACCTCTATTGGGCGATATCCGTGATGAATCTGCAGAAGATGTACGCATTGTGCTGGAGCCGAAGTCGCGTGCGGTTGATCCCGATATTTTGATGGAATCACTTTTCAAACTCACTGAGTTTGAGAGCCGGATTTCGTTGAACATGAACGTGCTTTCGGGCGGCAAAGTTCCGAAGGTCATGTCGCTCAAAGACGTGCTCAAAGAATGGCTGGAACATCGTCGCGATGTGCTGCAACGCCGATCTCGCTACCGTTTGGCTCAGATTGAGCGCCGCCTTGAAATTCTTGGCGGCTTGCTTGTCGCTTACCTCAACATTGACGAAGTCATTCGCATCATTCGGTTTGAAGACGAGCCAAAACAAAAGCT
Source organism: Rhizobiaceae bacterium (assembly GCA_030065115.1). Classification (GTDB taxonomy): domain Bacteria; phylum Pseudomonadota; class Alphaproteobacteria; order Rhizobiales; family Rhizobiaceae; genus JAALLB01. The sequence goes on from JASJDO010000003.1 coordinate 9,986, forward strand.
GATTGCCCGATTTGACCTGACCGATTTGCAGGCTGAATCTATACTCAACATGCGTTTGCGGTCTCTCGCCAAGTTGGAAGAGATCGAAATCAGAAACGAACATGACAAGCTTTCTGAAGAAAAGGCGCAGATAGAAGCCTTGCTGGGTTCCGAAGAGCAACAATGGGCTGTGCTTCGCCACGATATTGGTGAGGTGAAAAGGAAATTCGGACCAGATACAGAACTTGGAAGGCGCCGTAGTACATTTGGCGTTGCAGCCGAAATCGATCTGGAAGCGGTTCAGCAAGCCATGATCGAAAAAGAACCGGTCACGGTTGTGCTTTCAAAGAAGGGCTGGATCCGCGCAATGAAAGGTCATGTGCCAGATTTTGCTTCTCTTACGTTTAAAGAAGGGGATGGCTTGCTGACCGCCTTCCACGCAGAGACTACTGACAAAGTTATTTTGTTTAATACAGGTGGTAAGTTCTTCACCCTCGGCGCAGACAAATTACCTGGTGGCCGGGGACATGGTGAACCGGTTCGCGTGATGGTTGACATGGAGAACGACACCGATCTTGTGGCAGCATTCAAGCATGATCCGAAGCAGAAATTGTTGGTGTCGTCGAAAATTGGCAACGGGTTTGTTGTCCCCGAAGCGGAAGTGATTGCCAACACACGTAAAGGCAAGCAGGTGCTGAATGTCAAACTACCGGACGAAGCTGCGATCTGTATGCCTGCGATCGGTGATCACATTGCGGTAGTCGGCGACAATCGAAAATTGCTTATCTTTCCGCTCGATCAGGTGTCAGAATTGACGCGAGGCAAGGGTGTTCGGTTGCAGAAATATAAAGATGCCAGCACGGATAATGGTGTTCTGGATATTCGCGTTTTCAGTGCGGAAGATGGATTGACATGGGAAGATTCAGCAGGCCGTGTTCACACACGCACACTCGATGAACTCAAGGAATATGTCGGTGACCGTGCGCAAGCGGGCCGGGTTGTTCCCAAGGGTTTCCCAAAGAGCGGTCGTTTCTCCTGACCACCCCGAAAACATCGTGTTCGCAGACCGATTCCAGAGCGTTGCTTTGATGCTGTGAGATTTTGCACATCCAAGATAATTCTGACATGGCATGATGATTAAGCCTTGAAACAAAGGTAAACAAATTGTAAATGCCGTAACGTAAAGTGGCGTACATAACGTTACGTGATAACAGGGTAAGGTTATGAATACGAAATCGACTTCAATCGAAACACAACAGAACGACTATTTGGTTGATTCAAGCGTGAATGACGCGCGCTGGCTTTTTGGCTTTGTGATGTTTAGCGGTGTGGCGGTATTCGCTGCCGGATTGATTGCTTCAATATTCGCTGGTTAGAACGACGGGCCCGTTTATTGCTCCGATCTTCGGATTTGCACTGCACTGTGAACCGTAATCGCCATCAACACAATCGCACCACCAATCAGACTTCGCTCACTGGGCGTTTCTGCGAACACAAGCCATACCCAAATTGGTGCTAGTATGGTTTCCAGCAAAAAGAACATCGCAACTTGAGGCGCCGGAATATAGCGGGGTGCGAGCGACAATGCGAAGGCGCCCGCAGGTGCCATTATCAATGCATTCAGCAATACCCATTCCATTGCATTGGGCATTTCCCCGGACAACAAAACCATTGGCAGGGCAAACAAGCCCGCGACCATGCCCCCCAATGTTCCCGCGAGTGACATGTCCTTTCCCGATTGACGGGTTTTTACGATAGAGAGGCCCAGAACAATCGCGGTCAAAAGAGCCAAAATATTGCCAAACGTATTTCCTGTTTCAACACCATCCGACACTATTACGCCAACTCCAAATATGGTCAGGGCGATTGCGATCCACGTGACGGCTCCAGGTTTTTCCCCAATCAGCCACCATGAAAAAAGTGCTGCTACCAATGGATTGAATGCCAGTATGAACACCAGATTTGCGGTCGAAGTGGTAAAGACCGCAGTTGTGAAAAGAATGCTGCTCGCGCCGTACAGGATGCCGACAGTGACAAAATCTGCATCATGAAACGGACGTTCTGGAGTGTCAGTGAGGTTGCGTCCAAGAAGGAGGATGAGACCCAAAACCAAGGACATGCCAAATCCGCGAAACACGATGAACGCCCAGGGTGCACCGTCGCCAAGCCGGATAACCGGAATATCCAATGAGATTATGAGGCCGCCAATCAGCGCAAGCAGGATTCCTGTTACAGGTTTTCGCTGTATCTGCACAATGTTCTCCGACCCACATTACAGCCTAACATTGCAGTTTTTGGTGGCGTGTCAATCAGCGAAATTTATTGAGGTGCTGCTATTTACTTAGTCGACCCTGGCCCAACCTGAAACGGTAAGATGCTCCTGCGGAGAGAACCGTTTCTTGTATTCCATTTTCTGTGACCCTTCGACCCAATATCCGAGATATACATAGGGCAATCCCATCTTGCGGGCCATGCGGATGTGATCAAGTATGAGATAGGTTCCCAGACTTTTACGATCAGCTTCCGTATCGAAGAAGCTGTATACCATGGACAATCCGTTTGCGAGAACATCGGTCAGCGCAACGGCAATCAACGGGCCTTCACCTCGATCCGTAAGAGCAGTGTCGATTCCTCTAAGACGGTACTCGACCAGCATGGTGTTTACATGCGTGTCTTCCACCATCATCGCATAGTCCAGTGACGTCATCTCAGCCATGCCACCATCTGTATGGCGATCATCGAGATATTTTCTGAACAGCGAAAACTGCTCAGTAGTTGGCGATGGTGGCATTTGGGAAGCCACCAGATCATTATTGCTTTTGACAATCCTGCTGAGAGATTTGCTTGGCTTGAATTCATCGACCAAGACGCGCACCGAAACGCATGCTTTGCAGCCTTCGCAGGCAGGTCTGTAAGCAATGTTCTGTGAACGCCGGAAACCGCCTTGGCTGAGCATGTCATTGACCTGCACTGCGCGTTCACCCACCAGATGCGTAAACACCTTGCGTTCTTCCTTGCCTTCAAGATAGGGGCACGGGGAAGGCGCGGTTAGATAAAACTGCGGTGTGTCAAGCGAGTGTCTGGTCATTGCGGCGATGCTAAACCAGAATCTGAAAAATGCCAAAACTAATTGCGTTCATAGTAAACTTTCTCTCAGGTATTTCTGTAGCCAAGATCACAAAATTGTAATCAGGAGTTACATCCCTGGTGATTTTCCCCTTAACCAGTGTTTGATATGACCCTTTCAGGGTTTATCAATTCTGGGAGAATTATATGAAAAAGTCCGCATTGAAGTTTGCTGTAGCAACAGCAGCGTTTTTTGTTTCAAGTGCTGCCTATGCGGCATGTACTGCACCAGCAGCGAAAGACGACCTTACCGACGAGCAAATTGTTGAAGTATATGAGTGTATCAAGGCCGACCTTCGCGCCGGGTATGCGAAAAGCGACAACCCGTGGGCGAGCGACTATGTAAACTGGGGCGCAACAGCAACACGCCCAGCTGCACCTGGTCCACACGGCAACCGTTTCCTCATGACGTGGGTTAATGAAGTAGGCCTCGAAGAATACAACAAATATTCTGACGAGCGCGAAGATAATCCGATGCCAGTTGGTACTGTGATTGCCAAAGAGGTTTTCAACGTCAACAAGAAGAATGAGGTCAAAAAAGGCCAACTGTTTTTCATGGAAAAAGTTGCTGCCGGTAATGCTGATGAGTTCGGCAACTGGATTTACTCAGCGATCAAGTCCAATGGTGATCCGATGAAGATTTCCCAGAAGTTCTGTCACGATTGCCACGGTGCATTCTCTGATCAGGATGCTCTTGGTTATCCCGATGAAGACGTTCGTCTGACTTCGAACTAAGAATTCTGAATTTCAAATAGGAAAGGCAGGTCATGCGACCTACCTTTTTTGATTTTGGTATCCGCTATTTTTCATGCCGCCAGTGATGAACGCCAGCCACAATAAGCCCGAACACCATGTGTCCCCAAAGTGCAACCCAAGTGATGCTACCCCATCCGAGAAACGGCGGATTGCCAGCAACAAGGTGTGCCATAATGTACAAGGCAAAGACGAAGAGTGCCACGCCATAGACTGCACCTGTTCCCCACCACGGCAAGAACGGTGTAACCTTTTTTGAGATTGGGCGTGCGATGAGCATATACCCGAGAGGATATAGAATAAGTCCTGTCAGCAAGTGTATCCCGTGACCAATCCCATATTGTGAAATCAGTTTGCTGCCTAACCCGGTGATAATGCCGAGTGATTGGTTGGCGAGTGCAACTGGTGCCAGTTTTGCACCCAGATACGGGGCAAACAAATCTTTCAGCAATGGGCTGATGGTTTGCCCGAACAGATCAAATCCGAGTGTTGCAAATGCTCCTGCAAGAACGGCGGTTGTCAAAAGCTTGGAATTGATAGTGGGTGTTTCGAACGTTTGGGCTTGTGCCGACATATCGGTCATGTGTGTCTCCTGTTAAACAAAGGCGCGTATGCGCTTGTGTGAGACGTGAGGCGAGGGGGACTTAAAAACAATGATTTTGACGCGCCCGTTACCGCCTGTGAACGCTGGCATGTGACGGATATCACATTTGTCTATCCTGTTGACTTGCAAACTATTCCCGGTCAACTTTCTGGCACATAGACTGATGCTAGGGAGGGCATTGGGATGCAGAACGAAAATTCCGCGATATATTTTGTCGATAGACATTTGCAGGAAGGTCGCGGAGAAAAGGTAGCGTTTCGCGAGGCTGCAGGCAGTGAGCGCGCCATTACATATGGACAACTCTCCGCAAGATCGGCGTTGGTCGCGGGTGCATTTGAAAAAGCAGGAATAAAGCGCGAAAGCAGGATCGCCTGCTTGCTGCTTGATCAGATTGAATATGTCGAGGTTTTTTGGGGTGCTCTCAAGGCAGGCGTAATTCCGGTAGCGCTGAACACGCTGCTTTCAACGTCAGTCTATGATATCATTTTGCGCGATAGCCGTGCGAACTGCTTGATAGTGTCCGTGGAACTTTGGCCGGTCATAGAGACAATAGTCGGCGATAACCCGTATCTGGAGACCATCATTGTCGTGGGTGATAAGACGCCTCCAGGAACACTGTCCTATGAAGAGTTTATGTCAGGAGCGGAAGAAATCTCTCCGGTTGCGGTCAGTGGTGATGAATGTGCTTTCTGGCTTTATTCCTCCGGTTCTACTGGCCAGCCGAAGGGCGTGCGTCATGTCCACAGTTCGATGAAGGCAACAGCAGATACGTTTGGACGGGAAGTTCTCGGAATTGAAGAAAAGGACATTGTCTATTCCGCTGCCAAGATATTTTTCGCATATGGGTTGGGTAACACGTTCTCTTTCCCAATGTCGGTGGGCGCAACCTCTATTCTGTTCAATGGGCGTCCGACACCCGACGTGGTGGCACAGATTATTGAAACGCATGAACCCACCATCTTTTGCGGCGTGCCGACGCTCTATGCTGCCATGCTTGCTTTTTTGGAGCAGCATAGTGTGCCTGCAAACAAATTGCGGCTCTGTGTATCCGCCGGTGAGGCCTTGCCGGCCGACATTGGCAACACCTGGCACAAACTATGGGACGTTGACATCATTGATGGCGTTGGCTCAACGGAGATGCTGCATATCTTTCTGTCCAACCGTCCGGACAATCTTGAATACGGAACATCAGGTCTTGCGGTTCCCGGATATGAATTGCGATGCGTCAACGAAGACGGGTCGCCAATACAAAAAGGCGAAATCGGCGAGTTGTTGGTGAAGGGTGCCTCAGCTGCGGATGGATATTGGAACCAGCGCCACAAGAGCCGAACCACCTTTGAAGGAGAATGGACGCGAACAGGAGACAAATATGAGATCTCCGAGAGTGGACGCTTCATCTATTGCGGGCGTACGGACGACATGTTCAAAGTATCTGGCATTTGGGTCAGTCCGTTTGAAGTCGAGCAGGCATTGATTGAACATGCGTCTGTTCTGGAAGCCGCCGTTGTTCCGGCCCGCGATGATAAAGATCTCGAGAAGCCAAAGGCATTCGTTGTTTTACAGGAAAGCGCAAACCCGACCGGCATCGATGAGACACTCAAAGAGTTTGTCAAAGAAAAGATCGGCAAATGGAAATATCCCCGCTGGATTGAAGTGGTCGATGACCTTCCCAAAACCGCGACTGGCAAGATCCAGCGCTTCAAACTGAGAGATGCAACATGACGGGCTTTCAATGGTCAGATGGCGGTGACGGGTTTTTGGTGATTGGTGATAAGAAACTTGAATACCAATCCTGGGGCCCGTCTCCTGAGCAAGCTCCAACCTTGATCATGCTGCATGAGGGTTTGGGATGTGTGGAATTGTGGCGTGACTTTCCACAAAAGCTGGCATCTGAAACGGGCTTTGGCGTATTCGTCTATTCCCGGGCTGGATATGGTAAGTCGGATAGTTGCGAACTGCCCCGGCCTGTAGATTATATGAGTGTGGAAGCTGAGCAAATACTGCCACAGGTTCTCGATCAGATCGGGTTTCAGCGTGGGGTTCTTTTGGGTCATTCCGATGGTGCAAGCATTGCCTCAATTTATACCGGTTTCAGGCAAGACCATCGGGTGCGCGGGCTTATTCTCATTGCCCCACATTTTTTTACTGAAGATACAGGGCTCGAAGAAATCGCACAGATCAGGGATGAATATGAAACAACCGATTTAAGAGCGCGTATGGGAAAATACCATCGCGATCCTGACAATGCGTTCAGGGGTTGGAATGATGCGTGGCTTGATCCTGAGTTCAAGGAATGGAACATTGCCGATGCAATTGACTATTTCCGAATTCCTGTATTGGCGATTCAGGGCACGAACGATCCCTATGGAACATTGGCTCAGATCGAGGAAATCGAACAGCGCATCTATTCTCCACTTGATACAGAGATCATCGATGGCTGCGAACATGCCCCGCACATCGAAGAACCGGCTCGAACACTTTCATCGATAGCGAGCTATCTGGAACGACTTCAGCAAATTGAAGCTGGTAAACCCCTGGTTGCTTGAACTGTATGCTTTCAGAAGCAATCCAAATCCGGACGAGCGCGCGTTACTACCGCCCCACACTCGATGATTAGTCAAAAATTGAACTAACTGTAAGCCACTCCGATGAGGCCTATTTCTCAATCAGTAATTATGCATTATAATGCATATTTAAAGTTTTGAGATATGCATTATAATACCAATTCAGAACGGAGATGCATTCATGACAAAAATGATCGATTTTCAGACAAACCCGTCTGAGTATCGCCACTGGCGCGTTGAATATGAAGGTCCGGTGGCAAATCTGATTATGGATGTTGATGAGGATGGCGGGCTCTTTGAAGGATATCAGCTAAAGCTGAATTCTTATGACCTAGGCGTCGACATTGAGCTCGCTGACATTGTCCAGAGAATGCGGTTCGAACACCCAGAAGTCAAAGTTGTCGTAATGCAATCGGGCAAGGATCGTGTGTTTTGCGCTGGTGCAAACATTCGGATGTTGGGCGGTGCAGCACACAGCCATAAAGTCAATTTCTGCAAATTCACAAATGAAACTCGCAATACCTATGAGGCAGCCGAAGCGGATTCGGGGCAAAAATACATTGCAGCCGTCAAGGGATCGTGTGCAGGCGGCGGTTATGAATTGGCACTGGCGTGCAACCACATCATGTTGACGGATGACAGCACATCATCGGTTGCGCTGCCTGAAGTGCCATTGCTTGCAGTTCTGCCTGGAACCGGTGGGCTCACTCGGGTAACCGACAAGCGCAAGGTGCGTCGCGATCTGGCGGATATTTTCTGCTCTGTCGAAGAAGGCATCCGTGGCAAGCGGGCGAAAGAGTGGAGACTCGTAGATGAAGTAATCTCTAACTCAAAATTCGACGAGACTGTCGTTCAGCGTGCTCAGGAATTTGCGGCGCAATCAACCAAGCCAGACGTTGCGAAAGGCATAGAACTGGGTCCGATCGTAAGACGGTTCGGGGACGATGGCTCAGTCACCTATTCTACAGTGGAAGTGTCGGTAGATCGTGTTGCGCGAAAGGCGACTATCTTGATCAAAGGGCCAACCGAAGATGCGCCTTCTGATATGGCTGAATTCACTGAACAGGGAGATCAGGCATATTTGTTGCGTCTGGCACGCGAACTTGATGATGCCATCCTGCATCTTCGTCTCAATGAAATGGAAGCTGGTCTTTTGGTATTCACAAGCCAGGGTGATCCTTCTCTCTTGGCGGGTCACGAACAAGTCTTGCTACGGGATGCAGAACACTGGCTGTCGAAAGAAGTGATGGCCTATTGGAAACGCATTCTGAAGCGCATTGATGTGACGTCTAGATCCATGGTGGCGCTGGTCGAGCATGGTTCTTGTTTTACTGGTGTGCTTGCTGAAATTCTCTGGGCGGTCGATCGTTCCTACATGATGGAAGACGAATTTGAAGGGGACAATCGACACATCGCCAGCGTATTGCTGACACCATCCAATTTTGGGAGTTTTCCCATGGCGAATGGCCTGACCAGGCTTCAGACACGGTTTCTACATGACGAGGATGCAGTAGCCGCAGCTCAAGAAACCATCGGCAATGCCCTTGAGGCGTCAGATGCGGATGAGTTGGGTTTGGTAACCATCATTCTCGACGAAATCGATTGGGATGATGAAATCAGAATATTTATGGAAGAACGCGCGTCCTTCTCTCCCGATGCTATGACAGGCATGGAGGCTAACCTCAGGTTTTCTGGACCTGAGACTATGGAAACGCGGATATTTGGCCGCCTCACAGCATGGCAGAACTGGATATTCAATCGACCAAACGCAGTGGGAGAAGCAGGAGCGCTACAGCGCTATGGCACCGGCTTGCGTGGCGAATTTGATATGGAACGCGTGTAACGCAGGAAGAAATCAGCACGGAACCTCTGCTTTCGTGCCTGGCAGGATAAAAAGACCCGGAGAGAAAAATGCAAGGTTTGATGAACGTTGAATATGATACACTAATTCCGAACAATGTTGGACTGTCGCAAGACAAGCGCGTTCAAAAGGCCTTGGAAAAATGGCATCCCGGATACATCAACTGGTGGAATGATCTTATTCCAAAAGAGTTTCAGGAAAGCCTTGTATATCTGCGAACTGCAGTGAGTGTAGATCCGAAGGGATGGGCAAAATTCGACTATGTCAAAATGCCTGAATACCGCTGGGGTATTTTGCTCGCACCACAGATCGAGGATCGTATGATCCCGTGCGGGGAACATGTCGGAGAACCTGCCTGGCAAGAAGTTCCCGGTGAATATCGTGCCATGTTACAAAGACTGATTGTGATCCAGGGAGATACAGAACCGGGTTCGGTTGAGCAGCAACGTTTCTTGGGTCTCACTGCACCATCGCTTTATGACATGCGCAACCTGTTTCAGGTGAATGTGGAAGAAGGGCGTCACCTTTGGGCCATGGTCTACTTGCTGCAAAAATATTTTGGCAAAAATGGACGCGAAGAAGCTGATGACCTGTTGATCCGATCATCTGGATCAGATGAGGCTCCGCGAATGCTGGGTGCTTTCAACGAGGAAACTCCCGACTGGCTTTCATTTTTCATGTTTACATACTTCACAGACCGTGACGGAAAGATGCAGCTTGAATCCCTTGCCCAATCTGGCTTCGATCCTTTGTCCCGGACCTGCCGCTTCATGTTGACTGAAGAGGCCCACCACATGTTTGTTGGTGAAACCGGTGTAACGCGTGTGGTGCAGCGCACATGCGAAGCAATGAAGGAAGCCGGGATCGATGACCCTTACGACATCAATAAAATTCGTGATCTTGGCGTCATCGATCTGCCGACAATCCAGAAAAAGTTGAACATGCACTACACACTTTCTCTGGACTTGTTTGGACAGGAAGTTTCAACGAACGCGGCCAATGCGTTTAACGCAGGCGTTAAAGGTCGCTTCATGGAGCACAGAATTGAAGATGATCACAAACTACAGGATGCCACATACCCGGTCGTTCAGTTTGAAGATGGTGAAATCAGATTGAAAGACGTGCCCGCGCTCACAGCGATCAACATGCGATTGCGTGATGACTACAAGAAAGATGCCTCAGGTGGCTTGCGTCGTTGGAACAAATTGATTGAGAAATCAGGTGTTGAGTTTGAACTGAAACTTCCTCACGAAGGCTTTAACCGGGCCATTGGTATTTTTGCTGGCAAGCCAATCGATCCCGATGGCAATCTTCTGTCACAAAGTGACTATGACGCCCGCAAGAATGATTGGTTGCCCACTTCTTCCGATGGTGAGTTCATCCAATCCCTGATGGTTCCCTGCTACGAAGCTGGCCAATACGCGGGTTGGATTGCACCACCAAAAGTCGGCATCAACAACCAGCCGGGTGATTTCGAATACGTGCAACTGCACATGGCATGATCAGTTTGGAGATATCTCAATGAAAATCGGCTTGTTATATGGAACCGAAACTGGAAATTCCGAATTGCTGTGTGATGATATCATTGACAAAATTGGCGATGATTATGAGTGCAGCATCGCCAATTTGGGAGAAACGAATCCGTCTGACCTCGATCCACAGATATTCTATATATTCGTGACCTCCACTTACGGGAATGGTGATCTGCCTTCCGGGGCAGCGGAATTTTATGACAAACTGGAGAGCCAGAAAACCGATCTTCGTGGATTGCGTTTTGCCATTTTTGGACTGGGAGACATGGTTTTCGAATATACCTTCGCGCAGGGTTCGGAGAAACTCATGGAATTGCTGAAGGCATCCAATGCAAAGATGGTCGGTGAGCGCGGTATACACGATGCTTCATGCGGTGAGATGCCCGAAGATGTTGGTTTGCCATGGCTTGATGGAATTCTTTCGGAAATCGCACTTGAGTTGGCTTAAGAAAACACCCAAACCAATGTTGTTGGTTCAATGTCTGACCCTTTGATACAACAAGAACCTGGGCATGCCTCTGTGCCAGAGGCAATTCCTGATTTGCTGCGGCATGTTGGTGAACGCATCCGCGCAGTGCGCGAATCGAAATCTATTTCCCGTCAAAAGCTTTCTGCCATATCCAATGTTTCGCCCCGCTATCTGGCACAAATTGAGGCGGGGGAAGGGAACCTGTCGATTGCCGTTTTGAAGCGAATATCGTTGGCTCTGGATTGCCCAATGACCGGCTTGCTCTGTGATGACGCTGAACTGGATGCTGCTTCGCTTGCAGCCGCAGACCTTTTTAACAGGGCAGATGCATCAACACGTAAGGCGGTGATGGAGCTTCTCGCGCCTTCGCCACAAAAACTTGAACGCGCCAACCGCATATGTCTCATCGGATTGCGGGGAGCCGGCAAGTCCACACTTGGAAAAATGCTTGCTGAAGAAACCGGTGCAGCATTTATTGAACTCAATCGTGAAATTGAAGACATGGTGGGTATGCCGATTGCGGAGATCATGGCGTTGTATGGCCAGGAGGGATTTCGAAAGTTTGAGGCGATCACCCTGAACCGAATTGCCGAAAGAAAAGATCGCATCGTATTGGAAGCAGCTGGTGGCGTTGTGAGTGAATCTGCTACGTTTGCGAATCTGTTGGCGCGGTTTCACACGATCTGGATCAAGGCGAGCCCCCAGGAACATATGGAACGGGTGCTGGCGCAAGGCGATACAAGGCCCATGGCCGGAAACCCCGAAGCCATGGCTCAATTGAAACTGCTTTTGAAGGATCGCGAGCCTTTGTATGCACAGGCACTTGTACATCTGGATACATCAAGCAAGCCGCCTGAGAAATCACTGACTCAATTGTCAAAGCTCGTCCGTGAGCACAATTTTCTGGACAATTGAAGCTGGGGAAGAGCGCTGCAGAAGCCTTTGCCAATTGTTCGAGAATTTACCCGTTCAACATCTCCGCCACCCTGGGTGCAAAATAGGTCAGTACTGCGTCCGCACCAGCGCGTTTGAAGCACAATAGGCTTTCTAGGATCACGCGCTCTTCTTCCAAATACCCCTTTTCCGCGGCGGCCATGATCATCGAGTATTCACCAGACACTTGATAGGCAAGAGTCGGGACTTGGAACTCGTCTTTAAGTCGGCGGATGATATCCAGATAAGGCATGCCCGGTTTGACCATGATCATGTCAGCACCTTCTGAAATATCCAGATAAGCCTCATGGATTGCTTCGTCAGAGTTAGCCGGGTCCATAAAGTATGTACGCTTGTCGCCCTTCAGGAGGTCTTCTGTGCCGACAGCCTCTCGATAGGGGCCATAAAATCCGGATGCATATTTTGCCGTATAGGCGAGGGTACCTGTCATCTCATACCCGGCAGAGTTAAGCGCATCGCGGATTGCACCCATCCGGCCATCCATCATTTCCGAAGCAGATACGATATCCGCGCCTGCTTCCGCCTGAAGAACGGAGGCTTCTGCTAACCGCTCAACCGTTTCATCGTTCACAATAATCCCGTCACGGTAAATGCCATCATGGCCGTGATCTGTGAACAGATCGAGGGCCACATCGGTGATCACACCCACATCGGGCGCGGCATCTTTGATGGCTTTGGTAGCCTGATTAATGATGTTGTCAGGATTGAGAACTTCAGAGCCTGTTTGATCCCGTTTCTCCAGAGCAACATTGGCAAAAGTTGCGATGGCGGGAATACCAAGGTTTTGAGCCATCTTTGCCTGTTCGCCAATCCTGTCGACAGAATAACGGTGGACGCCTGGAAGTTTTTCCAATGGCTCTTCTACATTGGTTCCCTCGCATAAAAAGACCGGCCAGATTAGATCATCCGTTGAGAGTACGTTTTCCCGCATTAACCGCCGATTCCACTCAAATCGGCGGTTGCGGCGCATTCTGCGATTGCCGGTGATTTCATCCACACTGCGTTTCATCTGGCATTTCCCTTTGATGTACCAAGTATTTTTCTATAATTGGTATTAGCACCATAGCCAAGAAAATTGGCCATATCGAACCAAAATTCAGACGAATAGAGTTGTCCAACATGCGTGACGCAACATTGGAAAAGCGCAATAGATTTGATCTGGCTCCGGTTTTTGAGGGTTTCCTCAAACTGGTTTCGCTATTTTTCATTGCTTTTACCTTGCGCCATTGGCTTCTGATCATCGGTTATATGGATCCAGAAACGCGCTTTGATACGCTGTCGACAGAATGGCAGACTGCTGTTTCCATTCTTTCGGTCACACAGCCTGTGGTTGCCGTTGGCCTGTGGGGTGCAGTCAGTTGGGGCTATGTGGTCTGGGCCATAGCTGTGGCAGTTGAAGTTATCATGTATGTTTTCTTGGAAAACACTTTTGGGATGTTTTGGCCATTGATCTACTTTCACGCGTCCGTTGCATCAGTCATGCTGCTGTACTTGTTGATTGAGAGTTTGAGGGCGCGCAGGTCGGGCTTTTCGTAATTCCTGGCCCTTAAAATTCTAGCTAGCGCGTTTGCAAATTTTTAACGATGGAAGCGTTTTGCCGTTGGTAACGGGATATTAATGCTAAGCTTTAATTCGAATTTTATACGATTGCCTTAGAAATGGTTTCATAGCGAGGAGCAATAACCTCGCAATAGATAAAACAGTGAGGCAGAACATGAGCAACGCACCGGAAATGGTGGGCAAGGCGATAACGCCTGCTTTTGAAGGGGATGTAAAATCCCTCTACTTGGATTCTCTAACCATGGTCGAGCGTCTACACCGCCGACTTTTGGATGTGATCAAGGACGAGTTTGATCGCAATGGGCGCAGCGACATCAACCCAGTTCAGGCACTATTGCTTTTCAACATTGGCAACACAGAACTGACAGCCGGCGAACTTCGTACACGTGGCTATTACCTTGGTTCAAACGTTTCCTATAATCTGAAAAAGCTTGTTGATCAGGGATATATCAACCATCAGAAATCACGCGTTGACCGCCGCTCAGTCCGCGTAAGCCTGACAGAAAAGGGCAAGGCAGTTGCCGATATTGTCGATGGTCTATACGAACGCCATGTTGCATCAATAGAGCAGATCGGCGGTATCGGTGGCGAAGAATTTAGCGCGATGAACAAATCCTTGAAAAGACTTGAGCGTTTCTGGACAGATCAAATTCTCTATAGGCTGTGATCTGGTTCGGTTATCACGACTTTTTTATCGAAAGACCCGCCCATTTGTGGCGGGTTTTTTGATTGTGGCTTGATTTTTCCCATAATGGCCATTTTTTGGTGTATTAAGACTTGTAACAGGCGTTCGACTCATTACGTTGCGTAAGTGTGTGGGTTTTGCAACTTGTTAACCATGTTTTTGGTAGGCATGAATTGCAACTAGTGCGCTAGGCATTTTGACTGTTTGGTAGATCGGGATACAGACATGAAAAGACGGCAGTTTTTATCTGGCCTTGCGGCTGCAGGAGGCGCTTCACTTGCAAGCCCTGCATTGGCCGAAAACCCTATTGCTGCTATTATCAATTCCTCTCGACGTGATAGCTGGGAAGATCAATTTGATGCGCGCCGAGGTGATGCAAAACTATCTTCAACCAAAATCCCGATTTTTTCTCCGCAAACACCGGTGTTTGTCGAGCGCGCAATCAATGAATATCGCCAGTTGGCATCAGCTGGTGGATGGCCGGTAGTCCCGGCAAACAAAAAGCTGAGTCTTGGCGCGCAATCTCGCAATGTAAGCTTGCTGCGCAAGCGGTTGATCGCTTCCAAAGACCTAGATCCAAGTGCCGGTCAAAATTCTGATGTGTTTGACACTTGGGTCGATGGTGGCATTAAGCGCTTTCAGGCACGTCATGGCCTTCCAGCAGACGGCGTTGTCGGCAAATATACATATGCAGCCATGAATATCCCGGCGCATATTCGTCTTGGCCAACTGGAGACTAACCTCGTTCGGTTGCGTTCAATGTCAGGCTTCCTTGGTGAGCGCTATGTCATGGTAAATATTCCTGCAGCACAAATTGAGGCTGTTCGGAACGGCAGGGTGGAATCACGACACACTGCGATTGTCGGCAAGACAGATCGTCAATCTCCAATCATTGCATCCAAAATCCATGAGCTGAATCTCAATCCCTATTGGACATCACCCGTTTCCATCATCAAGAAGGACCTGATTCCTTTGATGCAAAAGGATGCGACCTATCTGACGCGGAACAAAATCAGGATTTTTGACTGGAACACGAAAGAGGAGATCGCACCGGAGAGTGTTGATTGGAATTCTGACGAGGCAGTTCAATACATGTTCCGTCAGGACCCCGGCAAGATCAATGCCATGGGATCGGTGAAGATCAACTTCCCGAACCCGCATGCGGTCTATATGCATGACACGCCTCAACAAAGCCTGTTCTCACGCTTGTTGAGATTTGAGTCATCCGGTTGTGTTCGCGTTCAAAACGTGCGCGACCTGATCACCTGGTTGGCTAATGAGACGCCGGGTTGGGGTCGCAGGCAGATTGAGCGCACGATTGAATCCGGTGATCGGGTAGATGTGCAGCTGGCCAAGCCTGTTCCCATTTACTGGAACTATATAACTGCATGGTCTACACAAAACGGTGTTGTTCAATTCCGCGACGATATTTACAGCCGGGATGGTGCGGAAATTCTGGCTTCCAGCAATTGGAACTAGCTTGTTCTTCGTTCATTCGATCGGGGTGCGCGGTTTTGCCCATTGCGCACCCCGTCTTTTTTCTGCATTCGCATTCTTCTACTTTAGTTAGCTGATCAATCGAAACTGATTGGCATCAGCTCAGGGATTTCAGTAATTTTGGAGGGGTTGCTATGTCTGCCGCAAGTCTTGATAGTTTTTTCAATGCACCACTGAGTGAAATCGATCCTCAAATTCATGAAGCCATTCAACAGGAGTTGGGTCGTCAGCGCCATGAGATCGAGTTGATTGCATCGGAAAACGTGGTTTCTCGAGCGGTTTTGGAAGCACAAGGCTCCATCATGACCAATAAGTACGCGGAAGGGTATCCTGGCAAACGCTATTATGGCGGCTGTCAATTCGTAGATGTGGCTGAGAATCTCGCGATTGAGCGAGCTAAAGAATTGTTTGGCTGCCAGTTTGTAAACGTTCAGCCAAATTCAGGCTCCCAGATGAACCAGGCCGTATTTCTGGCTTTGTTGCAACCCGGTGATACATTCATGGGGCTGGACCTCAACTCCGGCGGTCACCTTACGCATGGCTCGCCGGTGAACATGTCTGGCAAATGGTTTAATGTTGTTTCTTACGGTGTGAGCGAAGACACGCATCAGATCGATATCAACGAAGTTGAAAAAGCGGCCCTCGAGCACAAGCCGAAGATCATCATAGCAGGCGGTACAGCTTATTCCCGCGAATGGGATTGGGCAGCTTTCCGCCGTATCGCTGATAGCATTGATGCATATCTCATGGTCGACATGTCTCACATCGCAGGTCTTGTTGCAGCTGGCGTTCATGAATCGCCAATCCCGCACGCGCATGTGGTTACAACCACCACACACAAATCCCTGCGTGGCCCCCGCGGCGGCATGATCATGTCCAATGATGAGGCGATCGCCAAGAAGATGAATTCTGCTGTATTCCCGGGCTTGCAGGGCGGACCGCTGATGCACGTAATCGCAGCCAAAGCAGTTGCTTTTGGTGAAGCATTGCAGGCAGACTTCAAAGAGTATCAGCAGCGCGTCAAAGACAATGCTCACGCATTGGCATCGAGCCTGATGGACAACGGTTTGGATATTGTTTCCGGCGGTACAGAAAACCACTCAATGCTGGTCGACCTGCGTCCCAAGAAAGCGACTGGGAAGCGCGCTGAAGCGGCTCTTGGCCGCGCAAATATCACTTGCAACAAGAACGGTATTCCATTCGATCCTGAAAAACCATTTGTAACGTCCGGCATCCGCCTTGGTTCACCAGCTGGAACCACCCGTGGGTTTGGTGAAGACGAGTTCCGTGAAATTGGCAACTTTATCACTGAAGTACTGGATGGATTGATGGTGGCCAATGATGACGACGCCAACCAGGCCGTTGAAGCCGCAGTTCAGGCAAAAGTGGTGGAAATGACCGATCGTTTCCCAATGTATTCGTACATGTAATCTGGTCAGCAGGAATTGCTGATGTTAAAAGCCTCTCAACCAAATTGAGAGGCTTTTTCTTTGCGCTGTCCCTACTGCACCAATGACGATACACAAGTAAAAGACTCCCGTTCGACCGAAGATGGCAGTTCCATTCGACGGCGGAGAATTTGTTCGGCCTGCGGCGGACGCTTCACGACATTTGAGCGTGTTCAATTGCGCGAGCTCCGAGTAGCGAAGAAGTCAGGCAAGAAAGTCCTGTTTGATCGTGACAAGCTTGCCAAATCCATCGATACGGCAACCAGAAAGCGTGATGTTGATCCCGAAAAGCTTGAACGGATGATTTCTGGAATTGTACGTCAGTTGGAAAGCAAGGGTGAGGGTGACATCAAGTCCGATGAAATCGGTAAACTGGTGATGGACGGTTTGAAACAGATTGATGAAGTAGCGTATGTCCGCTTCGCATCCGTGTATCAGGATTTTCAGGAGGCAAAAGACTTCGAAGGCTTCCTGAGCAAGATGGAAGAGGATGAGTAATGCCCTGGAAACGTATGGTCATGGAACTGGGCATGGGAACGGATATCCGTGGGTCTGATTATACAAAAGCGGCGACCCGTGCAGTCCACAATGCTTTGCGGCAAAACTCATTAGTGGTTGCAGATGCCTTCGGAAAACCGCGTGAAGAAATGCGAGTGGATATTCATATCGGCGTTCAAAACCCGGACGCAGTCGACAAACAGGCCGTTGCTGCCATGCTGCCCTATGGCAATGGCTCTGTGGAAGTGGTCAAAGGTGGGATGGATACGCCCAAAGACGATGGAACGGTCGGAACCATAATGGCGAATGCGGCATTGATTGTGTATCTCGATTTGCTGGACGGTAAAGACTGGATCGCCTCATGAGCACGTTCAAGCGCATCATCCTTGAAATGGGAACCGGCAATGACCTTTACGGCGAAGATTATACCAAGGCAGCAAAGCGTGCTGTTCAGGATGCTATCCATCATTCTTCTCTAACCTTGTTTAAAAGTCTGGAAATCGATCCATCTGTTATGCAGATTGAATTGAACATTGCGGCACAGGAACCGGATAAGGTGGACTTGGAAGAAGTGGCGAAGGAGCTTCCTTATGGCCAGGTATATCCAAAGGCAGTTCACGGTGGTCTCAACATTCATGATGAAGTTACAAATCGCACCAGCGTAATCGTAAACGCAGGAATTATTGTGCGTTTGCCGATGTAGGACGACAAACTTTCTCCAAATTTAGGAAATAACTCAGCGTTTGTAACGGCTTATGTGAAATGCCGGAATCATTTTGGCAAAGCCTTCTGATCGCAAGTGATTTTTGCAATTCAAGCTAAATTCGCTTTTCCAAACTCCAAAAGTGCGGCATATGACTTCCATGAATACTGCGGGTGACACTCAAGCTCATGATAAGCGTTTTCTGGACGCAGCATTGCGTCTGGCGCGCAAGCATCAGGGCTTGACCGGCACCAATCCTTCTGTTGCCTGTCTACTGGTAAAAGACTTGGGTCATGGGCCTGTCGTTGTCGGATCAGCAGTCACAGCCCTGGGCGGGCGTCCACATGCTGAACCGCCAGCTCTGGATGAAGCTGGCGTGCATGCAAAGAACGCCACTGCCTATGTTACTCTTGAACCCTGTGCCCACCACGGAAAAACGCCGCCCTGTGCGCAAACCCTGATCGATGCCGGCATATCCCGTATAGTCACGGCTATTGCGGACCCTGATGAGAGGGTCAATGGGAAGGGTCATCAAATGATGGCCGATGCGGGCATTGAGATTTGCCAGATTGATGGTGGAGCTGCGGCCCGTCGTGTGATGGCAGGTTACCTTGCTGCCCGCTCCGAAAAGCGTCCGTTCGTTACGCTGAAACTGGCAATCACACCAGATGGCATTATCGGTTCGCGAAATCGGGGGAACATGAAAATTTCCTGCACGGCTTCTAACCGGCAAACGCATCTTTCACGTGCTCGCCATGATGCGATCCTTGTGGGTTCAGGAACTGCAATTGCAGATGACCCTAATCTGACTTGCCGTTTGCCAGGTATGGAAACCCGGTCTCCCTTAAGGGTTGTTCTTGATCTCAAGGCTCGTTTGACCCGGGAACATCAACTGATCTCGCAAGCTATCCAGTTTCCTACCCTGATCGCGGGAAGCGCAGACGCACCAGCAGAATGGCAGGCTATGCTTAGGATGAGTGGTGTTCAGTTTCTTGCCTGTGAAACCCAGGATGGTCAGGTTGCATTGCCGGAATTGTTGGACGATCTTTACGCGCGCGGTATTCAATCCGTAATGGTTGAAGGCGGTGCAGCGGTTGCCAAGAGTTTTTTGGACGAGGACCTTGTGGATGAGATCATTGTTCATGTGGGTGGTGATCCGGAGTATCCCGAGACAGACATTTGCGCGGTCAAGTCTCCGCTTTCAATGCAAAATCTCCCTGCAAATTTCGAACTGTGTCAAACCCTTCAGTTTGGTGTCGATCAATCCCTTCGTCTTCAAAGGAAAAAGAACTGATGTTTACAGGAATTGTAACGGATATAGGCGAAATCTCTTCAACATCAGAACTTCCTGAGGGAAAACGGTTTCGTGTTTCGTCTGGTTATGACACGAACACCATCGATATTGGTGCATCCATTTCGCATGCAGGCGTGTGTTTGACTGTGGTCGAAAAAGGTGAAGATTGGTACGATGTTGAGGCATGGGAGGAAGCTCTTCGCCTGACAACGCTCGGAGCTTTAGGTGTCGGCGACAAGGTCAATCTGGAGCGCTCTCTAAAAATTGGCGATGAACTCGGCGGCCATCTTGTATCCGGTCACATTGATGGAAAAGCTCAGATTATCAAGATTGTGGAAGAGGGGGATGCCACAAGGTTTGTAATGAAAGCGTCTAATGATTTGGCGAAATTTATTGCAGCAAAAGGGTCAATTGCACTCGATGGCACATCTCTTACTGTAAACGGTGTGAAGGGTAGCGAATTTGACGTGCTGCTAATCAAGCACAGTCTGGAAGTCACAACCTGGCAGTACCGAAAAGTGGGTGATGCACTGAACCTCGAAGTGGACCAGATGGCCCGATATGCTGCCAGATTGGCAGAATATATTTGAAATGGTAACTCGTAGTATGTGAGGTCTTTCGCCAAACATTAACCAAAATGTGTAACTAAGACAGCACTACTGCTGTTACAGTGGGCATATTGGACGAGTCATTGGCTGGATTTTGATGAAAAGTCTTTTGAAAATCGGTGCAGTATTGGCAACCGCTTTGGTTACGGCCTGTACGACCGCCAGCAATGAGGACGTGCTCACAAGTGCAATTGGCACGACTGATTCACAAACTGTTGGAACACCACAGCAAAATTCGATTTATCAGCAAGCTGGCGCGCCAGAGCCTCTAATCTATTCAGGTGTCAGACCAGAAACCCAACCGACACTTGGTCCTTCCATTGCGAGGCAGCCGGTTCCAGAAAATGCTTCCAGCAATGTGCCGCGTATCAGATCTGCATTCACCTCCGAAAATCGTGCCTTTGGTCAACCTGCAATTGGACCGCGAGCAAACAAAACATACCTGATCAACGGCCTTGCGAGTAACATTGGCAATATCGGTATTGGGTTCACCAAACTATCGAGAAAAATTCCAGGATCCGTCTTGCACAACTACGCTTCCTTCGTTGAAAGCTCGACTGTAATCCGGTCAAGGGTGACCAAGGAGTTGAAAGCTGCTTATCGACGTAATCCTAATGTTGAAATAAACCTGATCGGCATCAGCTTTGGTGCGAACATTGTTACAATCATCGCTAATGATCTAAACCGTTCGAAAATTCCGGTGAACTATCTTGCGACGCTGGATGGCCCTGCCATGTTGCCGATTCCAAAAAATGTCCGGATTACCGATAATTTCACCTGCACCAACATCGACTGCTTTAGAACCAATACGAGACTTGGCTGGGGGAACAAGAAAACTGTCAAGGAATCGTTTCGCCTGAAAACGAGCCATATCCCGCTTGCAAGCCATCCGCAGGTACATACGCGCATCCTTCAGCAAATCCAATCACCACCGCCGTTTACAAACACGACATTCCAGTAAATTCTTTTCTTGTTTTCTGGTTCCAGCCGTGTTTTTACAACCCCTCACAGAAAGGGGTCAAAGATGCCCGATAACGCTCATTTGCTCATCATCGATGCACCATATTATTCCGAAATCTCTGCCAGCCTGATGGATGGAGTAAAAGAGATATTGGATCATGCAGGCGCAACATTTGACTATGTAGCGGTTCCGGGCGTTTTGGAGATTCCAGCCGCCGTTGCAATGGCGGAAGCATCAGAAAAAAACTATGACGGCTACATTGTGATCGGCTGCGTGATCCGCGGTGAGACAACCCACTATGACATCGTAGCCAATGAATCGGCTCGTGCTCTGATGGATCTGACGGTAGAAAAGAACCTAGCTCTTGGAAATGGGATCCAGACAGTCGAGAATGAGGCACAGGCCTGGGCCCGCGCAAAGAAGTCTGAAAAGAATAAGGGTGGCGGAGCGGCGCAAGCTGCACTGGCAATGATTTCACTCAAGCAGGAATTTTTATCTTGAGTGAACCAGCCACAGCCAATAAACGCGGTGCTGCGCGCCTTTCTGCCGTTCAAGCGCTCTATCAGATGGATATTTCCGGCGCAGGGATATCAGAGACCGTATCTGAATATGAGCAACTGAGGATTGGGCAGGAAGTCGACGGAGAAGAATATCTCGAAGCTGACCTGGCCTGGTTCAGGGGAATTGTGGCCGGCGTCGTCAATGAGCAAACAACGCTGGACCCGCTGATCCACGAAAAGCTGCCGGATGATTGGCCCCTGTCACGGATAGATATGCTTTTGCGATCCGTTTTGCGTTGTGGTGTATTTGAACTCATGAACCGGAAAGATGTTCCTGCGCGTGTTGTGATCGCTGAGTATCTGGAAGTGGCCAAGGCTTTCTTCGATGCGGAGGAGCCACGACTGGTCAATGCGGTACTGGACAGCATCGGTCGCGATGTCCGCAGTGAGGATATGAAGCCGAAGAAATAGATATTCTTAAAGCTGTGCAGCGTGGTTGACTTTGCCATGGCATTGGACGAGGGTTGGCGCTTTCAAAACTATCCCGGATTTTTCCTGTGACCGTTAATGCCCAGCTTCTCTCTGATGAAGAAGAAAATGCGATTGCCCGCAAAAATGTCCTTCTTTACCTGATGTGCCAGGCACTTGGCGCAGCGTCTGCACCAATCAACATCGCGCTTGGTGGGCTTGTTGGGCACAATTTGCTGGGCGAAGACAAGTCACTCGCAACTTTGCCAATCACCGCCTACAATATCGGGGTTGCGATCGGTGCGATAATTGCCAACGCCATCATGCGGCAAATAGGTCGGAAGCTTGGCTTCATGACCGGATGTGCCATTGGGTTGGCAGGCACCATATTTACAGGACTTGCGATCACGGCAGAAAGTTTCTGGCTTTTTTGCTCCGCATTATGTGTAAATGGCATGTCCAGCGGTTTTGTTCAGCAATACCGGTTTGCGGCGGCAGACCGTGGAACCGCAGATTATAAACCAAAAGCCATTTCCACCATCTTGCTCGGTGGCGTCGCCGCTGCAATCATCGGGCCTCAATTGGTGATCTATGCAACGGATCTTGCAGCTCCTGTGCCCTTTGCCGGTGCATTTTATGCAGCAAGCATTCTGTTTGTTCTGAGCTTTTTCGCGCTGACGTTTCTGAATCCATCAAACCTTCAGATGAAGCCGCAAGAGGTTGAAACGACAAAGTCCTCGCGAAGCCTCGCGGAAATCGCTAGTCAGCCGAAATTTGCAATAGCTGTTCTATGCGGCACCGCGACCTACGCCCTGATGGCGTTTGTGATGACCGCTGCACCTTTGGCAATGGTTGGTCATGGTCACTCGCATGATCATTCCACGCTGGGCATTCAATGGCATGTGATGGCCATGTTTGCTCCAAGCATCTTTACCGGATCCTTGATTTCCAGGTTTGGCAAGGAGACCATTGTAGCGACCGGATTGTTGATTCTGGTCGTTTGCGGATTTGTTGCACTCGCAGGTTACGACCTGATGCATTTCTGGGGGTCACTTATTCTGCTCGGGATCGGCTGGAACTTCGGCTTTATCGGGGCAACTGCCATGGTGACAGAGACATACGAGCCGCATGAAAAGAACAAAGCCCAAGGGTTGAATGATTTCATTCTGTTTGGTTCTGTGGCCGTCGCGTCCTTTATGTCCGGTCTGACACTCAATGCCTATGGCTGGGAACTCGTGAACTGGATCATCTTCCCTGTTGTGGCGATGTGTTTTGTTGGCCTAGGCTGGTTGCGGTATGCAGATCGGTCTCAGCATACTTGAGTTTCACAAGCCACGCGTCAGAAATTATTGTGGTTTGTCTAGCGTTGGATTTACGATCTCATGAAACGGGTAATGATCATCGGTGGGTCTGGATCGGGTAAGACCACACTCGCCAGAGAATTGGGTGCAATCACCGGATTGCCTGTAGTTCATTGTGACAAATTTCAGTTTAGGGAAGATTGGATCAGGGTGCCCAACGAACAGCGTGATGCGGCTCTGAATACCGCAGCTCAAGCGGATGAATGGATCATTGAGGGCAATTATTCCGACACTTGGCCACTAAGGTCGTCGCGTGCAGATACGATTGTTTTTGTGGACACACCTCGGTATCTCCGGATATGGCGTGTTGTTTCGAGGACCATCCGATTTTATGGCAAGAACAGGCCGGATCTACCTGCAGGATGCGAGGAAAGGTTTGATTTAGCATTTCTCAAATGGACCTGGAGCTTTGATAAGAACAGGCGCCCAAATGCCTTGAAATTGATCCATGAAGCTCGCTCGGATCAGGTCGCAAAGATCTTCAAAAACATTCGCGATTCAGAGGAATGGCTTGCAGAACTCAAGGGAAAGGGCGCTGGACTAAGCCCTTAGTCTCATTTCTGGTGCGAAGTGTGAACAATTTCTTGACGTTTGGCCCATTCTGACTAGTCTGCGCGGCGGTTGAGTAGGTTTTTTGACCTGCTTGAGGAGTTTGTCAAAGGCGTGGATTTCTGAGGGGATTGTCCAAACAGCCGCGCCCTCAAATAAAAATAGGGAAATAGGAAAAATGGATCCTTTAATTCTGGCCATTCTTGCCGGATTGTTGTCCATCGCTTATGGCGTTTGGGCATCAATGTCGGTGATGAATGCTGATGCGGGTACTGATCGCATGCAGCAAATTGCTGGTTATGTTCAGGAGGGCGCGCAAGCCTATCTGACACGCCAGTATATGACGATTGCCATGGTTGGCGTTGTTGTATTTATCGCCGTTGGCATCCTGCTTGGTTGGCTTGTGGCAATTGGTTTCTTGATCGGTGCGGTTCTTTCAGGTGTTGCAGGCTTTATCGGCATGCTCGTGTCAGTTCGCGCAAACGTTCGAACAGCGCAGGCATCAAGCCAAAGCCTGGGCGCAGGTCTTGATATTGCTTTTAAGGCGGGTGCGATTACCGGCCTTCTGGTGGCAGGTCTGGCACTTCTTGGTGTTGCGGCGTACCTTTGGTATTTGCTGAATGGCGCTGGTTACGGCATTGAAGATCGTGTGGTGATCGATGCACTGGTTGCCCTTGGTTTCGGTGCTTCCCTGATTTCCATTTTTGCGCGTCTCGGCGGCGGTATCTTCACAAAAGGTGCTGACGTGGGCGGTGACCTTGTTGGTAAGGTTGAAGCGGGTATTCCTGAAGATGATCCACGTAACCCTGCGACAATCGCTGACAACGTAGGCGACAATGTTGGTGACTGTGCCGGCATGGCAGCTGACTTGTTTGAGACCTATGCGGTAACAATTGTTGCGACTATGGTTCTTGCTTCAATCTTCTTCGATGGTGCGCAGGCAACAACCTTGATGATGTTCCCGTTGATGATCGGCGCGATGTGCGTGGTTACTTCAATCGTTGGCACTTTCTTCGTAAAGCTTGGTTCCAACAACTCCATCATGGGAGCGCTCTACAAAGGTTTCATTGCAACTGCAGTTCTTTCCGCAGTCGGATTGATTGCAATTGTCTACGGTTGGCTTGGTACCGGTGAAACATACACTGCAGCTGGCGCCAGCTTTGATGGTCGTCATCTGATGTATTGTGGTTTGATCGGTCTTGCGATCACTGGCCTCATCATTTGGGTAACCGAATACTACACTGGCGTTGAATACCGTCCGGTGCGTTCGATTTCACAAGCCTCTGTAACGGGCCACGGTACTAACGTGATCCAGGGTCTTGCTGTTTCTCTTGAGGCAACGGCAATCCCTGCAATTATCATCATCGCTGGTATCATTGTTACCTTCCAGCTTGCTGGCCTGTTTGGTATTGCGATTGCAGTTTCCTCCATGCTTGCTCTGGCGGGCTTTGTTGTTGCGCTGGACGCGTTTGGTCCTGTGACTGACAACGCTGGTGGTATCGCTGAAATGGCTGAAATGCCGGATGAAGTTCGTAGCACAACTGACGCTTTGGACGCTGTTGGCAACACCACGAAAGCTGTGACCAAGGGTTACGCGATCGGTTCAGCCGGTCTTGGTGCGTTGGTGCTGTTTGCGGCTTACACAGAAGATTTGAAATTCTTTGCTTCCAATGCCGAAGCAGGATCATTCTTCGAAGGTGTTTCTGTAGACTTCGCATTGTCCAACCCATATGTGGTTGTTGGTCTGCTCTTCGGCGGTCTGTTGCCATACCTCTTCGGTGGTATGTCCATGACAGCTGTTGGTCGTGCTGGTGGTGCCGTGGTTGAAGAAGTTCGCCGTCAGTTCAAGGCAGATCCAGGAATCATGGAAGGTACTTCCAAACCAAACTACGGTCGTGCTGTGGACATGCTGACACGTGCTGCGATCAAGGAAATGATCGTACCGTCATTGATGCCGGTTTTGTCTCCAATCATCTGCTTCTACGCAATTTACTGGATCACAGGTGACAAGTCGCAAGGCTTTGCTGCACTGGGCGCGATGCTCCTTGGTGTGATTGTGACAGGCTTCTTTGTTGCTGTTTCCATGACCGCTGGCGGTGGTGCTTGGGACAATGCGAAGAAATCCTTTGAGGATGGCTTTGTCGACAAAGATGGTGTGAAGCATGAAAAAGGTGGTGAAGCCCACAAAGCTTCTGTAACTGGCGACACCGTTGGTGACCCATACAAGGATACTGCTGGTCCAGCGGTGAACCCAATGATCAAAATCACGAACATTGTGGCTCTACTACTGCTTGCAGTCCTCGCACACTAAACAGATCTGAATTGATCAAAAGAAAACCCCGCAACTTGGTTGCGGGGTTTTTGTTTTCTGAAGCAGAGCATTTGCGGCAGGGCAGAAACAAGTGCTTGCTAGAACGGCTGCCCGCCGCCTTGTTGTTGGCCTGCTAGAATGGAGGATGGGCTTGCCCGTCCGGTCAACACCTGACGCAAGAATGTAAAATCTTCACCGGTTGTCGGGGTGGTTCTGGAAATGAAGTCAAATACCTTGCCGTCCTGCAGGCCATAATTGGCAATTCTGGTGACGGTCTTTTCTTCGTCAAAATAGACCGACAGCACACGCTGGTCGATCAGCTTCAACTTTTCAAATTCGTAGGTTTTGGAGCGCTTTTGCGAAATATAATAGAAGACCTCGCTGTCAAACTGCCCACGGGAAGAAGGAGACCCGAGCGCCAACAGAACCTGGTCCTGACTTGATCCAACGGGTACCAGATCCAGTTGGTCCTGGGTGATCACGGGACCATTGTTAAATACGCGTTCTTCCACACAGCCCGCCAGCAAAGGCAGAGCAAGCATGGCCGCAGCAATTTTTGCGGTGATTTTCCGCTTGTTCTTGTTATGCATCTTAACTCCACCCCATCTTTGGAATGCATCACGTCATGCGTCATTAACGCAGTCAGCTAGCAATATCAACAGATTGAACCCCAAGCTATTTGCCTATATTACCGTGGAGTTTCTGTTTCAGGTATCCAGCAGACCATGCTCTCGTTTTTGTTTAAGAAATCAAAGTCCGAAACCATACCTCAACAGCTTTATGGCAGCCTTATGGCGCAGGCCAGGGAGCCGTTTCTCTATGCAGATTTTGGCGTTCCCGATTCTGTGATGGGTCGTTTCGACATGCTTGCACTGCATGTCTATTTGTTCGCGAGACGTCTGCGAAGCGTTGATTCGGAGGTTTCAATCGCTTTAAGTCAGGACGTGTTTGACTTGTTTGTCGCCGATGTTGAGCGTGCTCTTCGTGAGTTGGGGATCGGGGATACAACTGTTCCCAAGCGCAAGAAGAAGATGGTGCGCAGCTTTTATGGTCAGATTGAAGATTTTGACAAGCCATTGGAAGAAGGCGACAGTGCTGTTTTGTCAGAACGCGTGAACACGCGCTATCTGGCTGAATCTCAAAACCCGGACGCGGAAGCGCTGGCAAATTACATGTTTGAAAGTGCGAAATCTCTTGCTGAACAACCGTTTGAGAACATGTTAAAAGGCAACTTGGCCTTTCTTGAGCAGCAATAAGCCAGTCTAGTGTTTCCCGAACATCGAACGGACATTCATGAATTCCCTACCTGATCTCTCAGTACCGGTTTCCAAACTGCCGAATTCCGGCCGACACATCATTTTTGATGCTGACGCAGCGGACTTGCAGGAAATATCATCAGAGATCGGTGTTGAAAAAGTCTCTGAATTTGCTGCCAAACTTCTGGCACGACCGTGGAACAAGGGTGGCATGGCTCTGAAAGGGGAACTTGTGGTCAATCTGGAGCAGGCCTGTGTTGTCACTTCCGAACCAGTTCCAGCAACGCTGAACGTAAACATCGACAGAAAATATCTGCCTGTGGGTAAAACCATTCGCCGGGAGAAAACAAATGAAGACGGTGAGTTGGTGATTGATCCTGATGCATCAGACCTTCCAGACGAGTTTTCAGGTGACACAATCAATTTATGGGAGGCAATTCTGGAAGAAATCGTGCTGGAACTCGACCCGTTTCCTCGCACGCCAAATGCTGAAATAAGTGTTGAATACCTACCTGAAGATGACGCAAATTCTGCTGCCGAACAAACTCATAGTCCGTTTGCCGAACTCAATGCGTTGATAAACAAAAAAAACTCGGAAAACTGAGCTGAAACATCTTATATAGGATAGTTGAATGGCTTGGAGGCTGTTGTAAAAACTTATGCCGGATACGTTGACAGTTTCACTCGATGTGATGGGCGGTGACAATGGCCCGGAAACCGTATTGCACGGTGCTGATATTGCGCTGCTCCGCAATCCGTCACTTCGATTTGAACTGTTTGGCGAAGAAGAAGCTATCTTTCCAGTGTTGGATCGCTTTCCCAAATTGAAAGCGAAAAGTGAATTCCACGCGTGTGAAGTCTCTATTTCCATGGATGACAAACCAAGTGCCGCACTTCGTCGAGGACGCTACAAGTCGGGAATGTGGCAGGCTATCGAAGCGGTTAAGTCAGGCGCAGCGGACGTTTGTATCTCAGCGGGCAACACTGGCGCCCTTATGGCCATGTCCAAGTTCTGCCTGCGTACGCAACCTGGAATCACAAGACCTGCCATGGCTGCAATTTGGCCTACAGCATCTGGTGAGAGCATTGTTCTGGATGTTGGCGCCAATGTCGGTGCTGACGCAGATCAGCTTGTCGAGTTTTCCGTAATGGGCGCTGCCATGGCCCGGGCACTTTTCGACTTTGATCGTCCTTCGGTTGGCCTGCTCAATATTGGTGTGGAAGAGGTCAAGGGTGTGGAAGCGGTGCGTGAAGCGGGCGCTTTGTTGAAAGAAGCGAGCCTTGAAACCATGAAGTATCATGGGTTTGTTGAAGGGGATGACCTCGGACAAGGCACAGTTGATGTGGTGGTAACCGAGGGGTTTGCGGGCAATATCGCACTAAAAACTGCTGAAGGCACTGCAAAACAAATCGGCGGATATTTGCGCGCTGCCATGAACCGCACCTGGCTTGCAAAACTTGGCTACGTTCTTGCAAGAGGTGCTTTTGAGCAATTGCGTGAGAAGATGGACCCAAGAAAGGTCAATGGTGCCGTTTTGCTTGGATTGAACGGTGTGGTCATAAAAAGCCACGGTGGAACGGACGGCGAGGGCTTCGCTGCCGCAATTCAATTGGGGCACGATATGGCAAAAAATCAGCTTCTCAAGAAGATTGATACGGATTTGCAGGATTTTGCAGAAGTCAGAATTCAGCTGGAAAAAATTGTAGAAATTTAGGGGCGAATTTGAATGAAACGATCAGTGATCATAGGCTGCGGGTCTTATCTGCCTGAAAAGGCGATGAAAAACGCGGAATTTGAGGAGTTCATTGATACATCTGACGAATGGATCGTTCAACGGACGGGCATTCAGCAACGCCATATAGCTGCTAAAGGTGAGACCACAGCTGATTTGGCTGAAGCTGCGGCACGGCGAGCGCTGGATGCTGCAAATGTAACGCCCGATGACTTGGATCTGATCATTCTTGCGACCTCCACACCTAATAACACATTCCCGGCCACCGCCGTTGAAGTGCAACACCGATTGGGCATGCGTCATGGTGCTGCGTTTGACACGCAGGCAGTTTGTTCCGGATTTGTTTTTGCACTCACAACTGCAGATCAATACATCCGCTCGGGCCAATCAAAACGTGTGCTGGTAATTGGCGCTGAAACATTCTCCCGGATTCTCGATTGGGAAGATCGCACGACATGTGTTTTGTTTGGTGATGGAGCCGGTGCAGTGGTGCTTGAAGCGCAAGATGGCATAGGAGAAGCTTCTGATCGGGGTATATTAACGTGCCATCTTCGTTCTGACGGATGTCACAAAGAAAAACTGTATGTCGATGGGGGGCCTTCTTCCACTCAAACGGTTGGATTCTTGAGGATGGAAGGTAAGGAAGTCTTTCGTCATGCGGTAGGCATGATCACCGACGTGATTGAAGATGCCTATTCGGCAACCGGGAAGGGATCAGAAGACCTTGACTGGTTTGTCCCGCATCAGGCCAACAAGCGCATTATTGATGCTTCCGCAAAGAAATTGAAGATTGATCCGTCAAAAGTGGTAACCACAGTTCACCTCCACGGGAACACATCTGCTGCTTCTATCCCCCTCGCACTGGATACGGCGGTCAAAGACGGGCGTATTAAACCAGGACACTTGGTAATGTTCGAAGCCATGGGTGGTGGTTTCACCTGGGGGTCTGTTTTGGTCCGCATGTAGCCAACCTATGACATTTGCTTCATTATTTAAGAAGCTTCGTGGAACCTGGAATTTCGAAATGGTTCAAATTTGGTCTTGTTGTGCTTAAGAATTTACCTTATCTTTTAATTAATGGGACTCGTGAAACATGTCGATTATTCATTTGTTTTGTCTTGTTTAGGGGGCTATTTCGTTAATTTTTAATGGCGGTTACATGATATGAGTCAGAAAACAGTTACAAGAACCGATCTTAGTGAAGCAGTTTACAAAGAGCTGGGACTTTCACGCATTGAATCGGCGGAACTTGTGGAGACCTTCCTGGATATTATCAGCGAGAGGATTGTTCAGGGCGAATCGGTTAAGCTATCCTCATTCGGGTCGTTTCTGGTGCGCAGCAAAAATGAACGTATTGGACGCAATCCGAAAACCGGAGAAGAGGTCCCAATCACTCCACGACGTGTCATGGTGTTTAAACCATCAAACATACTGAAGCAGGCAGTATTGGAAGGACACACGGGAAAGCGTTGAACCAAAGCCTTTATTCTTCGGAAATCTGAACCACAATTGGGTGTTCTTCGGGCGGAGATGTATCGGTGAGTAAAAATCCAGACGCATTCAAAACCATATCTGAAGTGGCGGATGAGCTTGAGCTCCCTCAGCATGTACTCAGGTTTTGGGAAACGCGGTTTAACCAGATCAAGCCGATGAAGCGCGGCGGCGGTCGCAGGTACTATCGCCCTGATGATGTCGACCTTCTACGCGGTATCAAGTCTCTTCTTTATGATGAAGGATATACCATCCGGGGTGTCCAGAGATTGCTTAAAGAACAAGGCAATCGGCTCGCGGTGGATTTTGGAAAAGGACAAGCGCCAGCGGGCATCATCAATACCGAACCGCAAATGATGGGCTTGCAGGAAGAAGAGGGCGAAAGTCCTGCTGTAAGCATCTCAGATATTGGCGGCTCGAAAAGCAAAAAGAGCAAGGGCCTGCTCGGTCGATTGACCGGTAAATCCGAGGATGATGATCAGCAAAGCGGTGCAGCAATCGCAGGTACGGATTTGAAAACGCTGCAGTCTACGCTGCGAGAGCTGCTTGAATGCAAAAGACTGTTGGATCAAACCCGTCAAGGTTAGCGCATTTCCACCAACATTGAATTTTGAAAATATCAATTGACGCTGGAAGTGGCAAACGTATATCTGTTCGCTTAGTCGGAGCGTGGCGCAGCCTGGTAGCGCACTTGCATGGGGTGCAAGGGGTCGGAGGTTCAAATCCTCTCGCTCCGACCATTTTTCCAAACTTAAATTAGAATATGCGTCAGTTACTAGGCGATTTGAATTTTGCCCTGCTTATGCATTTTCTCCAGCAGCATACAGCCCCACAGGATCCCGATGATCAAATAAACATGGCGCCAATGGTCAATGTCAATCACCCAACCGACCAACAGATGGCCGAAAAAAACAACATAGGCGATTTGGAAATAAGGCTGCCAAGGACGCTTCGCAAAAAGAAGTTTAAATCCGGCGATCAGTGGCCAAAGTACGATTGCAAGCCATGACACAAAACCAAGCCAGCCGTAACTCAGCAGGCTTCTCAAATAGACGTTGTGTTCATCTTCGCCGTAGATCTGGCCAAACTCAAGATTGCCAATCCCAAGCGGTTTGCTCAATGCAAGTTCAAAACCAATGGCATGTCTGGCAAAACGGCCAATCCTTGCGCCGTCATATTCCTGAACCACTTTTGCCCGTTGGCTGATGATTTCCCAAACCGCGTCAACCTGCAAGGCACCGATGGTTGCAACAATCAGAGAAGCAAGACCGAAAACCCCCATAAGGATATATTTCGCACGAACCTTTGCTTGGGGTTCGTTCATCAGCAACACAGCATAAAACAAGCCGGCTGTGAGCACAGTAAGCCCCCAACCGGCCCGCGAACCTGCCAGCAGTTCACCCAAAAGAAGAATGCTCAACAGACCCAGCCGAACAGGCAAAAGCGTGGCAGAACGGTTCATCACACCATACATCAGATAGAGGATTGGAACGATCAGGAACGGTGCAAACACATTGGGGTCTGCAAATGCACCTTGCGCACGATCATAACGGGTGAAAAGATCAAATCCCGGCAGTCCGAAATAACCCAGAATACCGAGGGTCGATGTCGCGACAGCCGCGAGAACATAGGCACGAAAGATGAGGCGTATTCGCCCCATGTCCTGTTTGATCAACAGGGCAAAAAACACACTGGTCATGCCGAGAAAGAACGTGACGGCGTTGTAAATCAATCCGCGCTGATAATCATCAATCATGAAGGACGAGATCAGCCCGCCAATTGTAAAGGTCGTGACCGGTATCAAAAGAGGCATGATTTCTTTAGGCACCCGCAATCCAAGAAGAAAGAAGATCGCAAGCAAACCCGCCAGAAGCAATTCATAAGGCGCTGGTTCAAAGATGACAAAACCACCACTGAACACAGCAAGCGCTAATGCTGCATTCGCCAACCGATCAAACCGGATACCGGTTTGCAGGCTTGCTTGTGCATAGGGAAGGGTAGTTGAAATACTCATTACAGTAACCAGAGAACACA
This sequence comes from Rhizobiaceae bacterium, assembly GCA_030065115.1. GTDB lineage: Bacteria > Pseudomonadota > Alphaproteobacteria > Rhizobiales > Rhizobiaceae > JAALLB01. Next base: position 42,785 of record JASJDO010000003.1, read on the forward strand.
GTTTAAGACGCTAATAAGCGTTTTCTGTGTTCAAAAGGCGGAACGGTGTGATTGCGAGTATGTAGAAGTCAAACATCAGCGACCAGTTCTCAATGTAGTAGAGATCTGCGTCCACGCGCCCCTTGAGCTTTTCTTCATTGTCGACTTCACCACGCCATCCGGTGACTTGAGCCCACCCTGTCACGCCGGGTTTGACCTTGTGACGCGCGATGTAGGAATCCACCACTTCAGTCCAGAGGCGGTTGCCTGTTTGCGCATTGGGAACATGTGGGCGCGGTCCAACCAGTGAAAGAGTACCCTGCAACACGTTGAATAATTGTGGCAGTTCGTCAATTGATGTCTTGCGAATGATTTTTCCAACTCGGGTAACGCGGTTGTCGCCTTTCTTGACGACATTAACGCCACTTGAATCCCCAAGGTCTGTGTAAAGGGAACGGAACTTGTAAACCTCGATGGGTTCGTTGTTGAAGCCTTCGCGCATCTGCTTGAAGATGATTGGTCCTTTGCTGTCCAGCCTCACGGCCAATGCTGTGAGTAGCATAAGCGGGCTAAGCAAAACGATTGCAGCGGAAGCTACAATGACGTCGAATATGCGTTTTGTGATCGCGTCCCAGTCCGCGATCGGCTTGTCAAAAACATCAACAAGCGGAACTGAGCCCTCATAAGTGTAGCTGCGTGCACGGAAATGCAGTTTGTTACTGTGTGCCGAAAGCCGGATATCGACGGGCAAAACCCATAAACGTTTGAGAAGCTGTAACAACCGTTTCTCTGCGGTCAGGGGCAAGGTTACGATCAGCATGTTGACATGCGCTTTTCTGGCAAACTCAACCAGTTCCGAAACCGTGCCGAGTTTGGGATATCCCACGATGATCTCCGGCGATCGGTCGTCAGTGCGGTCGTCAAACACGCCGCAAATCTGAATGTCCTGATCGCGTGAATTCTCGAGGCCACGGATCACCTCAGCCGCTCCCTCGCCACCGCCAACGATAACCGCACGGCGGTCGAGACGGCCAGCATTGGCCATGCGAGAGATGATGATTGCTTCAATCAAGCGCACCACAACCAGTGAGCAAGTGGCGTACCCAAACCACGACAACAACCATTCCAAAGGAAAGTTCTCAATGCCCCGCATAATGTAAATAAAGGCGCTTAAGATAACTGTCGCAAGTGCCAATGCAGTTATTGCTTTGCTGATCGACAGGCCAACCCTCTTTAGGCTGGATACGAGATAGCCATCGATCCCCTGAAGGAAACTGACGGTCAAAATAGCGCCAAGGAACGACGAGTAAACATAGCCGCTGGCAATCCCAGCATCGGGCCACATCGTTGTGAAGAATAATACCAGACCTGCACTGATCAAAACCAGAAATTCGCAGAGGCGAACCACACCCATCAGGACGAGCGGCCTTACTGTGTTGGAGGCAAATTGCTCGGCAATGTTGTTTGCAAGCTCATTCAGCTGTACTGAATTTTCTTTTTGCGTCTTTTCATCGGCAAGGGCCCTTTTCAGGCCTTCTTTTGAAAATCCGGAGTTTGCCGTTTTATCCAGCATTGTATCCTACCACCAAATTCTTCCATTAAATGGACCAACCTGCACACGAGATTAGGAGGTAATTCCCTAAGAATTTAATGAAATTTGGAATGCTGGATTGGAATCATTGGCAGTATGCCTAAGGCAAAGTTAATGAAATAATTCGAGTTTTAACCAGCTACCGGATATATACTGCTTCAATCCCTTTTGCCATTGCGTCTACAGAAAACCGGTCTTTCAGCCGCTCTGAAAATTCTGTAGCTTCTTTCTTTCGATTTTTATTTTTGCGCATTGCAATCATGGCCTCTGCGAGCGCTGTGGGATTATCAGGTTCTACCAGTTGATCCCGAGCGTCATCAAAAATCTCATGAATGCCGCCGACATCGGTTGAAACAATGGGCTTCCTGGCCGCAATGGCTTCAAGAACCAGATAGGGAAGGGACTCTGCGCGGGACGGAACCACTACTGTATCAGCCAGAGCGAATGCTTCACGAGCCGGCATTGCGTCATGAACTGAGATTTTGCTTTGCAAACCCAGCTCAACAATTCTGTCAATGTATTTGGGCTTGTCGGCGCCATCACCCACAAACACAGCAGTCAGATCTTCTCCGGTCTGAAGCCTGGCAATGTTAAACGCTTCAATAAATACATCCGGCCCCTTAAGATCGCGCATCATGCCGATATACAGAAAATCTGCACTGTCTTTTGCCAATGGAACAGGTTCGAACTCCGGCTCGGACAGGCCATTGTAAACGATTGCTTGTGAGCAGGTTGGCTTTCCAACCTTGTCTTCATAAGCAGCCTGTTCATAGCCACTTACAAAAATCAGACTGTCAGTATACCGCTCCAAAAAACGTTCAGCAGCAAAGAATACTCTTCCCTTGATTGAGGCTTTGTCATAGTGCATCGCGCCGCCGTGCGGGCAGTAGAACGCTTTAGCTGACTTACCTCGTGAAGTGGCAAGCTTGGCAGCCATTCGTCCGTAGACCCCACCTTTGGCGCTGTGGGAATGCACGATGTCCGGTCCAATCTGACGGATAATTCTCGCAACTTTCAGCAATGTGAACGGGTCTTTGGGAGAAATGGAACGTGCCATCGGTATACGATGCAGCCCGAGTGCGAGATTGTCTTTAATGCCTTCGAACAGATTGTCTTCATAGTCGCCGCCGGTAGAGGAGTCGCAAATGAAGCCGACCTCATATCCGGACTTAACCTGCTCCTTTAGAAGATCACGCACATGTCTAAAAATGCCGCCAACAGGTGAACGGAAACAATGGACAATCTTCATGGGACTATACCGGGGCTAAAACAATCTTTCACGAACGAAGATTGTATCACCAGGAAGTATCGGATCGCTTAACGGCACACGACCAGTGATGACTTCGCCATTGATTGCACGGGTAATGTCAGCATCTTCCTGCTCGGCGCGTGGTGAAAAACCACCTGCAATAGCGATTGCGTTTTGTGC
>JASJDO010000053.1 GCA_030065115.1 Rhizobiaceae bacterium
TGCAAGTTCCAGACTGTCCCGAATGCGCATTCGACGTTGCTCGGGTGTGTCAATCATACAAAGACCACCCAGCGACCAGAATGCCTGACCGCCAAGGTTCTGCTCACCTTCCTGATCCAACAGCAGAACTTTCTTGCCCCGCTTGGTTAGCTCATGGGCGGAGACAAGCCCGGCAAGTCCACCACCAACAATGATTACATCTGCCTGTTCAGCCATCATCTTTCCGTTAATTTCAATTCGATGCGGCGGTTCTTTGCCCGCGCTTCATCGGTATCCGCATCTTCAAGAGGTTGAAATTCCCCGAAGCCTGCCGCTACCAGGCGGTTGGCCGGAATTCCCTGCTCGATGAAAAAGCGTACCACTGAAGTGGCGCGGTTTGAAGAAAGTTCCCAGTTGTCTCGGATTCTTCCTGTTCCCGAAAGTGGGATATTGTCTGTATGACCGTCAACGCGAAGAACCCAATTAATATCATCTGGAATCTCTGAACCAATCTGAATCAGAGCTTGACCCACCTTCAACATCTCTGTCTGTCCCTGCTCATTGAGGTCGGTTCCACCAGAGGCAAACAAAACTTCGGAAGGGAAGACAAACCGGTCACCCACAATCCGTATATCAGAGCGGCCACCCAGAATTTCCCGCAAGCGACCGAAGAAGTCAGAACGGTAACGGTTCAACTCTTGAACACGTTGCGCCAACGCAACATTCAATCGCTTGCCAAGGTCGGCGATCTTTGTCTGACTTTCGCGGTCACGGCTTTCGGATGCGTCCAAAGCGTCTTCAAGCGCTGCGATCTGGCGACGAAGCGCGGAAATCTGTTGGTTCAACAACTCCACTTGGCTGAGCGCGCGCTGACTGATTTGCTTTTCTTCATCAATCTGGCTTGTTAGTGAGCCGATCTTTTCTTCCGTTGCGGCCGTATCCGTATTGCCAGCGGCGAGCAGTTCCTCAAGCCGGCTTCGTTCGCTTTCTGTTGAAGTCAGGGATGCCTGAAGGTTTGCGATGGAATCTTCCAAATCCTGTTTGTTCGCCCGCTCAAGTGCCAACAGGGAAGTAAGTTCATCGATCTGTGAGTTTAAACGGTTAAGAACCTGATCCTTGCCAGTGATTTCCTGGCTAAGGAGAAACTGGGCCAGCACGAATACCGACAAAAGAAACATGATCGCCAGAAGAAGGGTCGCCAAGGCGTCCACAAATCCGGGCCAATAATTGACTGATCTTTCGCGATATCGTGACCCAACACTCAAGGTTCAGATCCCTATTCCTTTGACGCTTTGTCAAAAAAGACATTCATACGCCGCATCAGCATCAGGATTTCCTTCTGTTGGGCTTCTTGTTGTTGCAATTGCTGACGGGTAATTTCCTGCTCTGAGCGCATGTGGCGAACCATCTGCTGAATACTGTCAACGAGACTTCCCAAAGCCTCAGTAACACGCGCGCCACCGCCGCCAGACTGAAGACGCTGAGTGAGTTGATCAAGATGCGCACGCACCTCGTCCGCACTGGCATTGGCAGAAAGGCCATCGCTTGAAAGGTCAGTCACTGAGGACAGCCAGTTTTCGAGTTCGGTATAAAACCGTGTCTGCGCCCTGCCCGCCTGCAGATCAAGAAAGCCAACGACCAGTGAGCCTGCAAGACCGAAAAGGGACGACGAAAAAGCAGTTCCCATGCCATCAAGTGGTGCTTTCAATCCACTTTTTAATGAATCCAGAATATCATTCGTATCGCCTGAGCTCGGGTCTAGCGACTGGATTGTATCGCCAATTGACCCAATCGTTTGCAGTAATCCCCAGAAGGTTCCGAGCAAGCCCAGGAACACCAGCAAGCCAATCAGATAACGTGAAATATCGCGACTCTCATCAAGGCGGTTGCCAATCGAATCCAGAATTGACCGCATGGAGGTTGCCGAAATCGACATATCCTGTCCAGTCTGACCCAGCAGTGCCTTCATGGGCGCCAGCAAAACAGGCCCGCGACTGGTTTCAAGGTCTGGATTACCAAGGCGAAAACTGTTGACCCATCGCACTTCTGGAATAAGCCGGACGACCTGGATCAGGGAAAGCAATATGCCGACAACCAATACGCCCAAAATCAGACCGTTAAGGCCTGGATTGGTCTGAAAAGCCTCAAAAATTTGTCGGTAGAGTATGGACGCAAGAAAGCCCGCAATGATCAGAAATATGATCATGCTGAGCAGAAATACACTCGGATTCGAAAGCTTGTGCGGATCAAATTCCCTAGCCACGCTTCGCCCTCCCGTTGCCAGCCGCTAGTTTACAGGCCTGATAAAACAAATCAGTAGCAAGAAGTTAGACGCTATATGCGGCAATTAAAAGGACTTATTGCCCAACATTTGCTGCACGAACCACGTCACCCAATTGCTTGTGGATACGTTCGTTGCCAGCGAGAATTGTTCCCGACCCGAACATGTCACGCGTGCCATTGAGGGCAGAAACGTAACCACCAGCCTCCTTGATCATAATAATGCCTGCTGCAAAATCCCAGGCTTGCGGTCCGGATTGCCATGTTCCATCCAATCTGCCTGCAGCCACGTAGGCCAAATCAAGCGCTGTGGAGCCGCTACAGCGCACACCAATGGTCTGCTTCATCACCGCCGCCTGTTGCGCTAGAGCACGTTTGTGGCCGGTTTGTCCAAGCCTCGGAATATTGGTGGAAACGAGACAATCAACAAGCTCCCGACGTGCGGCAACTCGCATGCGTGTATCGTTTGCAAAGGCACCCTGCCCGCGCTCAGCAACAAAAAGTTCATCTGTTGCCGGGTTGTAGATCACACCGGCAACGATTTCTTTCTCGCGCTCCAACGCAATAGAAATGCAAAAGTGTGGTGATCCATGCATATAATTGTGCGTGCCGTCCAGTGGATCAACAATCCAGCGGTTCTGAGGATCTTCACCTTTGATCTCGCCGCTTTCTTCCATGAGAAATCCAAATTTCGGTCGGGCTTCCGCAAGCTCTTCACGAATAATCTTTTCTGCCTTCAAATCAGCATTGGTGACAAAATCTCCTGTTCCCTTGCGAGACACCTGAAGGTTCTGAACCTCACCAAAGTCACGCGATAGCGAGCGCCCCGCCTTGAAGGCGGCATTGGTCATAACATTTAGAAGTGCTGAGCGGGCCAAAGAACTATACCGATCTTATGATTCTGCGCGCCGGATATATTCAATTGAGTTGGTATCGACTACGATGCTTTCACCCGCTTCAATAAACGGTGGGACCATGACTTTCACACCATTTTCCATAACCGCTGGCTTGTAAGACGACGAGACGGTCTGACCTTTCACCACCGGATCGGCTTCTTCGATTTTCAGCGTGACCTGATCAGGCAATTTTACACCAATCGGTCGCTCCTCATAGAGTTCAACCGTGATTGTCATACCATCCTGAAGGAAGGCTGAACGATCGCCAACAAACTCGCGTTGCAGTTCAAGCTGTTCGTAAGTTTCCGTATCCATGAAAACCAGCATCTCTCCTTCCGCATAAAGATATTGAAAATCTTTTTGCTCAAGGCGAACCTTTTCAACGGTTTCACTTGCGCGGAAGCGTTCATTATCTTTGCGCCCGTCTATAAGGTTCTTCAGTTCAACCTGATTGAACGCGCCACCCTTTCCCGGCTTCACGGCATTTGTTTTCACCGCGACCCAAAGTGAGTCCTTGTGTTCAATCACATTGCCGGGTTTGATTTCGTTTCCGTTGATCTTCATATCAAAAAAGGGCCTTGAGATGGCCTCTCCAAGCTTGAGAATAGTTTGAGATGTGAGCGATTGACCACATGTCGTCACAATACGCAAGCGGATAATGCCAAGAGAGCAGCAATCGCTATTAAAACGGCCACCGGTTTGCGCGTGAAATTGCCTTTTGCCGCGTTTCCATATCAAGCTGCAGCATATATTGGTCGAGAATGGGATCAGCTCTTCCTGCCCGAGCTGCCAGAATATGCCAGACCGCAGCTTCTTCCGGGGCTTTTTTGACGCCGGAACCTTGGAACAGCATGTGAGCCAACCGGTTTTGGGCGATCACATTTCCGGTCCGTGCTGCTGCTTCAAACCACTGATGTGCTTTTTCCAGATCCTTGGGACCATCAAATCCGTTGGTGTACGAAATCGCGAGATCAACCTGGGCTGTGTCTATCCCTGATTCTGCCGCCTTGATCAGCCATTTACGTGCAACCAATGGTTCACCATATCCGGTTGCAAGCCCTTCCTGATAAATCTGTGCAAGCAGGTAGTAAGCATCAGCCAATCGATATTCTGCGGCTTTTTCAAGATAGGGCAAGGCACGCCTGTAGCCAGCAGTTGTAGGTCTCTGGTCAATAATGTGATTGGCAAAATTGAACATGGCCACTGGGTGCCCTGCATCTGCGGCTTCTTCCATCATCTGAAGGGCACGTTTGGTATCCTGCTCCACATCCTGACCTTGCAAGAGCTTCATGCTCATCGCAAATTTTGCCTCCCGGTTCCCGGAAGCTGCTGCAACCGAATACCATTCCGCGGCTTTCTTGGCATCCTTACCAATCCCCCTGCCCAAATCGTACAACTCCGCTATCAGCGTCTGAGCAGCGGCATCTCCTGCTTCTGCTCGGGGAAGCGCGAGTTTAAATGCCGTTAGGTACATGCCGCGCTGGTAGGCACCAAACGCTAGATCAACTTTCGGAGATGTACTTGCCGGCTGCTCCTCATCCGGCTGATTTTCCCCGGCTGAAAAAGCCCCTCCAATCCGGCTCTCAATCTCTTCACCAGATTTTACAACCTGTTCTGTAGAGAGATCCTTGTCTGAAGTGCCTTCCGTCAGCTTTTCGGCAAAAACTGCATGCGCGAAAACAGAACCTGACAAAACAGCAGAACAGAAAATTGCAAGATAGCCTCTCAACCATCCGCCTCCTCTAATACGGGAGCATGCTCATCGAGCAGTTTATTGGCTTTTGCAATTGCCGCTGCAACATTGTGGGGGTTTTCAGACTTGGCAAAAACCGCCTGTTCCAACATTGCGAAATCAGCACCTGTCTTCGCCACATCGACCACACTTTCAACAGCGTTACCGCCCAAAACAACACTCGGCAATTCTACAAACTCAGACCACCATTGCCCCAACGCTATGTTTTTGCGATGTGGTTCTGCATGACTATCCCGGCCGAGCTTGCCAAAGACCACAAAGTCGATACCGGTTTCACCGATTTTAAGTGCCTGATCACGATCCAACATGCCGCCACAGCCTACAATTTTCTGTGGCGAAAAACGGGCAAGCGCATCATTCAGATTGCTTCTTTCCCGTTCCAGATAATAGCCATCCGCACCACTGCGACCTGCAGTTTGAGTATCATCAGCTACGAGAACCGCAATATCATGGGACTGCGCATGTGGCACCACAGCTTCACAAAATTCGGCAAATCCTTGAAAACCCTCGTCATGGCAATACAGAATGATGCTCGCGATATCGTCTTTACCCAATGCAGCGATCAACTGCTCAGAGGATGTGGATTGAGGCGATGCTGCCAACATCAAGCGGCAGCGATTAAGATCAGCCATCTCAGTTCAAACTCCGAAAGTCATGGATAGAGCCTGCTCAATCCATGCGTCATTGTTTGGCCAAGATCAATATAAAGGTGTCGGAATACCTAACGGAGTTAGGGTCGGGCTTCTAATTCAACTCCCGTTGCTGTTGTAATTCTTCAATCCTATCTTTGATCTGGAGTTTTTTGCGCTTGATATCGGATATTCCGACCTCATCGACGCTGGTCATCGCCATCATTTCTTCCAACTTTGTTTCAAGCTCTTGATGCCGCATTTTCAAAGATTCAATATGGGATTGAACAGCCATTCACTGACCTCCTGTTTGTGTTTCAAACTGGGACCTAATAGGTCGGGTTGTGTGCTCCCTGCCCGAAGCAGTTTGGCAGCAAAAATGAGGTTTGTCTAATTTCACGCCCATGAATTGTTAACAGGGTATTGATGCCTGATTTCAGGATGGAGGCAGGAAGCAGGTAAACAATTGAATTCCACACGCATTCTGTTATGAACATCGCTTTCCTGAACAATGGACGATCTGGAGAGCAAGATCATGAACAATGAGGCAGCCAAGGTTTCGGTTATTATGGGCAGTCAATCAGACTGGGAAACCATGAAACATGCCACAGAAATGCTCGAAACGCTTGAGATCCCGCATGAAAACCTGATTGTTTCAGCGCACCGCACACCGGATCGAATGTACGATTTTGCAAAAGCTGCGAAGGGCCGTGGCATCAAAGTCATTATTGCAGGCGCTGGTGGTGCTGCGCATTTGCCTGGAATGACTGCTTCCCTTACGCCAATTCCGGTTCTCGGGGTACCGGTTCAATCTGCAGCTCTTTCCGGCAACGACAGCCTGCTTTCCATTGTACAAATGCCGGCTGGTATTCCTGTCGGAACGCTGGCGATTGGCAAGGCCGGCGCCACAAATGCGGGTCTTCTCGCTGCTGCAATTTTGGCAACCACAGATGAAGCACTCGCTGAACGCCTGGACAAATTCCGCGAAAGCAGAACTGCCGCGGTGGCTGAACAACCGGTGGACGAGGTTTGACGATGGCAATTGCTTCAGGATCACACATCGGCATCATTGGTGGTGGCCAATTGGGAAGGATGCTCGCCATGGCTGCGGCACGGATCGGGTACAAAACCATGATCCTGGATCCAGCAGAGGGCTCACCTGCTTTCGAGGTTGCTGACAAGCACATCGTTGCAAAATACGACGATCCAGAAGCATTGAAGCAACTTGCAGAAGCCTGTTTTGTAATCACATACGAGTTTGAGAATGTGGATGTATCTGCGGTCGAAGCGCTTGAGTCACGCCTGCCCTGCCGTCCCGGTTCCAATGCTCTGGCGACAAGTCAGGACCGTCTGGTCGAGAAAACATTCTTCAATGACCTGGGAATTGAAACCGCGCCATTCAAAGACATTTCCTCACGGGATGATTTGGTAAATGCGCTCGATGAGTTTGGTGGCAAAGGTATCCTCAAAACTCGGCGCTTGGGCTATGACGGAAAAGGTCAAGTCAGGGTCAACAGGGACGACAAAGCTTCAATTGAAGAAGCCGTGGATCTGGCTGAAAACACTTCCTGCATTCTTGAGGGATTCGTCCCTTTTGAGCGCGAAGTGTCGGTGATCGCAGCCAGGTCTCCATCTGGAAAGATCGCAATTTTCGATCTGGCGGAAAATATCCATAAAGACGGAATCCTGTTCTCATCCACTATTCCTGCCCAGGCGACCGAGGCAACACAAAACAATGCCAGAACCATTGCGGACAAGGTGTTACGTTCATTGGAATATGTGGGCATTCTGGCAATCGAATTTTTTCTGCTGGAAGATGGCTCCCTGCTGGTAAACGAATTTGCGCCACGGGTGCACAATTCCGGGCATTGGACTGAGGCAGCATGCACTGTTTCCCAGTTTGAACAACACATTCGGGCAATCACGGATCAGCCCTTGGGCAATCCAGACCGCCATAGCAATTGTGTCATGCAAAATCTGCTTGGCGATGACGTGAACCAGGCACCCCGGATATTGGAAATGCCACAAACCATGCTGCACTTATATGGCAAGGAAGAAGCCCGGGATGGACGCAAAATGGGGCATTTTACAAAGATATCGCCCATTAAAGCCGATTAATGCTGGACATTCATTCGGCTCTTTGGTATCCGAACCGCAATCAGCAGGCATGCCTAGCGGAAGTCGCTATCTTTTGCCTCAAAACCCAAATCAAGATGGATGTGATAACTTGCAAGTACTTGTACGTGATAACAATGTTGATCAGGCGCTTCGTGCACTGAAAAAGAAGCTGCAGCGCGAAGGTGTATTTCGCGAAATGAAATTGCGGAATTTCTATGAAAAACCATCTGAAAGACGCGCACGCGAAAAAGCAGAGGCAATTCGCCGTACTCGCAAACTTGCACGCAAGAAAGCTCAGCGCGAAGGCTTGATTGTTGGTCGTCACGGTCGCTAAGCCGTTATTTCGACAACTTTTTGCTGAATAGATGCAGGCGAGGATGATCAAATTCTCGCCTTTTTCTTTGGGAATTTTCCCGTAAATTGCAATAATGCAAGTGATTCACAGCGGGGGCTACGTGGGGACATGATGAACAAGCCTAAATGGAAACAAGCACTGCCTGCGGTAGCTTTGCTTATTTTCGCAGGTTGTTCTGCAGGAACGCCCATTGAACAGGCAGTTGCGGTTGATCCCCTTCAGGGATCACAAAACAATATCGCCTCACTTACCGAGGTTGTGAACAAAAATCCAAACTCACCAGAAGCCTACAATGTACGTGGCACGGCATTTGGAAAAGCGGGCAGAAACAAAGAAGCACTTGCTGACTTCTCTCGTGCGATCCAACTCAATCCGAAGTTTTATCAGGCCTATGCGAACCGTGCTCTCATCCATCGCCAGACAGGCGATCCTGCCAATGCAGTGAGAGACTACACCCAAGCACTGAAAATCAATCCGCAATATGACGATGCCTATATCGGACGTGGCAATGTGTACCGGTTTGCCGGCAGGACACAAAATGCAATGCGGGATTACGAGCGGGCAATTCAGCTCGGCACCACCAATCCCCGCGCCTATCACGCACGCGGTCTGATACTGCAATCCGCCGGTAAACATGACCAGGCCATTGAGGACTTCACGAACGCTATCTCTTTGGCGCCTGATGCTGCGGAACCCTATAATGCGCGTGGCGTTTCCTACCTTGCAACCAATGACACGGAAAATGCTCTAACCGACATCAATCGTGCTTTGTTGATTGACAGCAAGTACGCGGAAGCATGGACGAACCGTGGCTTGATTGAAGAAAGTAAGGGCGAGCGTAAGAAAGCGTTCAAATCCTATTCAAGGGCATTTGGCCTGGATTCAAGATATCAGCCTGCCCGCGACGGGATGAACCGCACACGCGGCGCATAATTCTAGCTTTCAAAATCCAATTAAAACGACTTCACGAAATGGTCGATCGCCAGATCGACTGAACCGTTCTGAACAAGATTGTTATGCCCGATTCCGGGAAGTAATTTCCAACTGGCAGTCTGCGGGTCGAGCCTGTCAAAAAGCTGTCGGCCATAATTGTATGGAATAATCGCATCCTGATCTCCATGTAACAGCAGCATCGGCAGTTTGGACTCTTGCAAAAATTTACCGCTGTCAATCTCATGTTTGAACAGGGCCTTTACCGGAAAAATCGGATAGCGATCAGCAGCGACGTCTGACAATGAGGAATACGGCGCCTCCAATACTATGGATTGAACTTCGCGCTGCGAAGAAAGATAAGATGCGACACCCGTCCCTAGTGAGTGGGCATATAGGAAGATCCACTCGTCATCGCGTTCTTTGTACCAATCATAAACTTCAAGACTGTCTTTCAGCAGATCATTTCCGGTCGGTGTTCCACTACTGCCCCCATAACCGCGATACTCAACCAACAGGACGTCAAAACCGTTTTCATGAAGTTGTCGCCCCCGTGCCACTTCATAAGGGGCCAATGAACCATTGCCATGGAAAAACATCAGTTTGGGAGCACCATCATCTGCCTCGAATCGCACATGCCTTAGGAGTGCACCATCAGACGTCTTCATCTCTGCAAATTCTGCCGGTGCTGGAAGCTCTGTAATGAGCGCATGAGGTGCAGGAAACAGAAGTCGATCTTGCAGGAAGTAAAGCGCGGCAAGCGCCAGAACGTAAAACGCCACCGCAAATACGATGGCGCTTTGAATAAGTTTTATCACAATAAAGCTTTCGCTTAGTCGAAGGATTTGACGATGTCTTCCGTCATCTTCTTCGCATCTCCCAACAACATCATCGTTCCGTCTTTGTAGAACAATGTGTTGTCGATGCCCGCATAACCGGAACCGAGGGAACGCTTGACGAAGAGACAGGTTTGCGCCTTGTCCACATCAAGGATCGGCATGCCGTAAATCGGGGAAGACGGATCATCACGGGCGGCCGGATTGGTTACATCATTCGCACCAATTACATAGACCACATCCGCCTGCGCAAACTCACTGTTGATGTCTTCGAGTTCGAAAACTTCATCGTAAGGTACATTGGCTTCAGCCAGAAGAACGTTCATGTGGCCAGGCATACGACCGGCAACCGGGTGAATGGCGTACTTCACTTCAACACCTTCGGCTTTCAGATTGTCAGCCAGCTCGCGCAGTGAATGCTGAGCTTGTGCTACCGCCATACCATATCCGGGTACGATGATGACCTTACCTGCATTCTTCATCAAGAATGCAGCATCATCCGCAGAACCCTGCTTCACTGTGCGATCGATACCATCGTCAGACGCTGCTGCCGCTGCATCGTCACCGCCAAATCCGCCAAGAATTACAGAGATGAAGGAACGGTTCATACCCTTACACATGATGTAGGAAAGGATGGCTCCGGAGGAACCAACCAACGCGCCTGTGATAATCAGCGCCAGGTTCCCAAGTGTAAAGCCAATACCAGCAGCGGCCCAGCCGGAATAGGAATTCAGCATGGAAACGACAACAGGCATGTCTGCACCACCGATCGGGATGATCAACAAAATGCCAAGCAGGAACGAGATTAGAGTAATCACCCAAAACAGCGTTGTGCTCTCGGTCTGAACAAACGCAATTGTCAGAACAACCAGAAGCACACCAAGACCAAGATTGATCGCATGACGCGCTGGCAACATGATCGGTGCGCCCGACATGCGTCCATCCAGTTTGGCAAACGCAATGATAGAGCCGGTAAAGGTAATAGCACCGATGGCAACGCCAAGCGCCATCTCTATCAGGCTGGCGGTCTTGATTGAACCGCCGTAAGTAATTCCAAACGCTTCTGGCGCGTAGAGAGCGGCAGCGGCCACAAGAACCGCAGCAAGGCCGACAAGGGAGTGAAAGCCGGCAACCAGCTGGGGCATTGCCGTCATGGGGATACGCTGTGCGATCACAGCCCCAACGCCACCACCGATGGCCAATCCCAACAGGATCAACAACCAACCGCCACCAGAAGGTGCCGCCAGGAACAAGGTGGTGAGAATGGCAATTGCCATACCAATCATGCCATACGTGTTACCCTGACGCGATGTTTCCGGGTGCGAGAGCCCACGCAAGGCAAGAATGAAGAGAACGCCTGAAACCAGGTACAAAAATGCGGTAATGTTTTCCATGATCAGCTCCTACCGCTCTTTCTTTTTGTACATGGCTAGCATGCGTTGGGTGACGAGAAAGCCACCAAAAATATTGACTGATGCCAAAACAAGGGCCGCAAATCCGAAGGTTGTTGCCGCAGTTCCCGCAAGCTGAATGCCAACAGCCAGAAGAGCACCCACCACGATAACGGATGAAATCGCGTTGGTTACCGCCATTAGCGGTGTATGCAGTGCTGGTGTCACCGACCAAACAACATAATACCCAACAAAAATTGCCATTACGAAAATCGCAAACTGGAACACGAACGGATCAATCGCTCCGCCTGTTGCAGCACTGGCTGCCTGGGCAATGCCTTCGCCGGTTCCAGTAGTCGCCTGTTCAGCGATCAATGTTTTCAATTCTTCCGCAACCCCGCGTGCAGCCTGAGCAGCTGACTCAGCCTGCCCCACATGGGTTTCCATTTCCTTCAGCAGCGCATCTGCCTTTGAAGCTGTATCGCTCATAATCCGATCCTAACCCTATTTGCCCGACTTGGTCGCTGCAGCCTTTGGCGCAGCAGCAAAATTCGGATGAACCACTTTCCCGTCACGGGTCAGCAGTGTTGCTTCTACCAATTCGTCTTCCCAGTTCACTTCCAGCTTTCCGCTTTCCTTGTCGACCATGGTCTCCAGGAATGCGAGCAGGTTCTTTGCATAGAGAAGAGAAGCTGATGCCGGAATGCGACCAGCCATGTTTGTGTATCCAACAATCGAAACATCACCCACTTGCGTGACTTCGTTTGCCTTGGCTCCTTCAACATTGCCACCACGCTCGACCGCCAGATCAACCAATACGGACCCCGCCGCCATGGACTTGACCATATCCTTGGTAACAAGCTTTGGGGCCGGACGACCGGGAATAAGTGCTGTAGTGATGACGACATCCTGTTTCGCGATGTGAGATGCCACGAGCTCAGCCTGTTTCGCCTGATACTCTTTCGACATCTCCTTGGCATATCCACCTGCGGTTTCAGCCTGCTTGAATTCGTCATCCTCAACGGCCACGAATTTAGCACCCAGGGACTCGACCTGCTCTTTCGCAGCGGGTCGAACATCTGTTGCAGTAACAATTGCGCCAAGGCGGCGCGCTGTCGCAATTGCCTGCAATCCGGCAACACCAGCCCCCATCACGAAGACTTTTGCAGCGGGAACAGTCCCAGCCGCTGTCATCATCATTGGCATGGCACGACCATACGCCGCAGAGCCTTCGATTACCGCCTGATATCCTGCCAGGTTTGCTTGTGACGAAAGCACATCCATGACTTGCGCACGTGTGATCCGCGGCATGAACTCCATCGCAAAGGCACTCACGCCAGCCTTGCCGATGGTTTCAATTTCTTTTTCGCTGCCGTACGGATCCATGGAGGCAAATACAAGTGCGCCCTTTTTGTATTTCTTGGCTTCGGTAGCTGTTGGACGCAGGACTTTGAACACGACATCAGCCGCTCCAGCTGACTTTGCAGTAGCAAGCTTGGCACCCGCATCGACAAAGTGGCTATCCAGAATTCCGGAAGGCACACCAGCACCTTTTTCCACATGGACCTCAAATCCATGCCCTACAAGCTTCTTTACTGTATCGGGAGAGGCCGCAACACGGGTTTCGCCGTCCCGGCTCTCGCGAGGCACAAACAGTTTCATTTTTGAAAATCCCTCCAGGGGCAAGACTTTAGTATTAGTTCCGCGACAAAATACGGCATTTTATGTCGCATGCAAGTGCGGAGTTAAGAAAACCGGAACAAGTGCCCGGTTTACTTCAAATTAGGTAGGCAGTTTGTCGTATGTATCCAAGGTAGACTAGAGTGCAAACCAGCTGGCAATCATCAGCACGATAAATGCCAGTGTGCCACCGATCAGGCCGCCGCCGCCAAAAAAGCCAAACGCCATGGCAATCAACAGAGCAACACAAGCCACGGTCGTCCAGATAGAAAACTTGATAAAGATATCATAGGTTTTTTCATGCTCTGGATAATCCATTGCGTTTGCTGGTGCTTTGCTAGCGGCTTTTTTCGCCATGTGTGGAACTCCAAGTGAAGTTGTAATCGATTAGTCAGATGCTTTTTAACGCGATTGATGCAAATTGCAACAAGCTCACGACCCCTGCGTTATTTTGCCCGTGAATAGAGCTATCCTGTGGTAGTAGATCGGACCAAGGAAAACCGGTTACCATTGGCATCCACGCAATCCAAACGGTTTGGATCAGGTTTCGTGCAATTCGCCTGATTGGTTGTCCCTGACACGAGGCCAGTCCAATTGATTTGAACTTGCTCGGATGAGATAGCAGTATATTCACCGCGAGAGATCACTTGTCCTGTATCATTTGCAGTTGCTTGAAAGCTGCCATTGAGTAATGTCGCAACATAAACACCATCCGTTGATGCCCAATCACCGTTGAGAACCGGTGGTCCTGCGATTTCCTGACTTTGACATGCGGCCAATAGCATTGACGCCATTGTCGCTGCAATTATTGCTTGTGAACTTCGGAATTTCTTAAAAACCATTATCTCTACCCCCTTTGCCGGAAAATATCTCAGCACATTATTCCCGGTCAAGCGCTTCAAGTTCATCGATGAACCCTGTGATCATCGACAGACCTTTGGCCCAAAAATCTGGCTTTGATGCGTCCAGGCCGAAAGGAGCCAGCAATTCGCTATGATGTTTCGTGCCGCCCGCTCTGAGCATATCAAAATATTTTTCCTGAAACCCGGTTTCGGCATTCTCGTAAACTGCATAGAGCGAATTCACCAGACAATCGCCGAACGCATACGCATAGACGTAAAACGGCGAATGAATGAAATGGGGAATATATGCCCAATAGGAACGATAATCGTCACCAAACTGAAATGCTGGCCCAAGACTCTCACCTTGCACGGACAACCACATGTCACCAAGGTTTTCGGCGGTCAGTTCGCCTTCCTTGCGTGCCGTATGGACTTTGCGCTCAAACATGTAGAACGAGATTTGACGCACGACCGTGTTGAGCATGTCCTCTACTTTTTGAGCCAGCATCGCCTTGCGCTGCGTATTGTTCTCGCATCGTGCCAACAAGGCCCGGAAGGTCAGCATTTCGCCAAAAACACTGGCAGTCTCTGCAAGCGTCAATGGCGTCTGCGCCATCAGAGCGCCTTGTTCTCCAGCCAATACCTGATGCACCCCATGCCCAAGTTCATGAGCAAGGGTCATCACATCACGAGGCTTTCCGAGATAGTTTAGCAACACATATGGGTGGGCTGACGGCACAGTTGGATGCGCGAAAGCTCCCGGAGATTTACCTTTTCTGACCGGCGCATCAATCCAGTTGCGATCAAAGAAACGCCCAGCTATCTCAGCCATTTTTGGTGAGAACCCACGATAGGCATCCAAGACCGTATTCTGCGCTTCCTTCCAGCTGATCACAGTATCAACTTGCATGGGAAGAGGCGCATTGCGATCCCAATGCTCCATGACATCAAGACCCAGCCACCTGGCTTTCATGCCATAGTACCGATGCGACAAATTAGGGAATGCATCACGGACAGCCTCAACAAGGGCGTCAACCACCTCTCGCTCTACCCGGTTGGCGAGATGCCGTGAATCGGCAATATCCTCGAAACCGCGCCAGCGATCTGAAATTTCCTTGTCTTTGGCAAGCGCATTGGTGATCAAGGTGAAAGTGCGGGAATTTGAAGAAAGTACCGTATTGATTTCACCCGCAGCTTCCTTTCGAACATCCCTGTCCACATCCTGAAGCAAATTGAGGGCCTGCTCTACCGCAAGTGATTTTCCGGCTATATTAAATTCAAGCGACGACATCGTCTCATCAAAAAGACGGTTCCAGGCCGCACGCCCCGAGATAGATTTTTCGTGAAACAATTGTTCCAACCGTTCTTCAAGTTGGTACGGCTTGTCTTTGCGGAGATCTGTCAACCAGGGTTCATAATAAGCAAGAGAAGCATCATTCTTGATGCCCTCTCGCATCGCTTTGTCATCAATCTGGTTCAATTCAAGCGTGAAGAACAACAGGTGAGACCCGGCATTGGTCAGTTTTTCCTGCGCATCGCCATAAAATTTTGCATGTTCGGGATTTGCCGTATCACCAGCATATACAAGGCCAGCATAGGACATGATTTTTCCCATGCGTTCTTCAATTTCCTCATATTCAGCGATCGCCAAAGCAAGATCACGTGGATTATTTCGAAGGGTTTCTTCCAGATTGCCTGCGTATTGTTTCTCAAAGGCTTCTGATTTCTGGATGCAATTCTGCACATCCTGTTCATATTCAGGCGCATCCAGTCCTGCGTAGAGGTCACCCAAATTCCATTCAGGCAAATTGCCCAGGCGAGTGTCACTTGTTTCGCTCGCTGCCTCTGCAGAAAAAACCATTTTCATATGCAAACCATCCCGTTCAAATGCGGCGCCAAAGTGGATGATTTTCATATCGAGATCAACCAACCAACGATTTTTTTACCGCTGCTGTAAATTCGATAAAATTTTAGCGATTGGAAACAACCCTTGTTAACCGAACCACTTAATCCGATGTTCAGCGCCGCCTGATAATTGTGACCCGAAATGGGACACTGCGGATACGCAAAGTTGGGATTAGGTTAAGAAAATGAGCGAACTCGTTCTGGTTGTGGATGACGATCCGGTTCAACGCAGGCTGCTGGAAGGCATTCTTGGAAAATTGGGATACAAGACGCTCAGCGTAGACGGTGGGCAAGCTGCCCTGGATGCGCTTTCCAGCGAAAAAGGCAAAAAGATCAAGGCCGTCATTCTTGACTTGGTCATGCCCGAAGTTGATGGAACCGCTGTACTCAACGCCATGGCGGTTGAAAAACTTCCACAACCCGTCATCGTCCAAACTGCCCAGGGTGGTGTTGAAACTGCGGTCAATGCGATGCGTGCGGGTGCTGTTGACTTTGTTGTCAAACCAGCTTCTCCACAACGGTTGAAAGTGTCTCTTCAAAACGCTCTGAAAATGGGGGCGCTGACGGGCGAGATTAAGCGAATAACCAAAAAGCGCATGGGCAAACTTACCGTCAAGGAGATCATCTCCTCAAGTCCGTCCATGGAAGCCGTCAAACAGATTGTCTCAAAAGCGGCTCAATCCAACATACCGGTTTTGATAGAAGGTGAATCAGGCGTCGGCAAGGAAATGATCGCCAGAGCCATTCAGGGCATGAGTGGCCGGTCAGACCAGAATCTTGTGACAGTTAATTGCGGCGCATTGCCTGAAAACCTGGTCGAAAGCATTTTGTTTGGTCACGAGAAAGGTGCATTCACTGGCGCCAGTGACAAACACATCGGGAAATTCCAGGAAGCCCATGGCGGCACACTGTTTCTTGATGAGGTTGGCGAATTGCCCCTAGACATTCAGGTCAAGCTTCTACGCGCCATTCAGGAAGGGGAAATCGATCCCGTGGGATCGGTAAAGCCGGTTAAGGTTGATATCAGACTGATTTCAGCGACCAACAAGAACCTTCTTGATGAAGTGCGCAACGGCAATTTTCGGGAAGACCTATATTATCGCTTGAGTGTGTTCCCGATGACCCTTCCCCCACTGCGCGATCGCAAGGAAGACATTCCCGAACTTGTTCGGCACTTCATCGCCCGCTTTGCTGCGGAAGAAGGGCGCAAAATCAACGGAATTTCCACCGAAGCGCTTGAGATGGTTTGCGAGTATCACTGGCCGGGCAACATACGCCAGCTAGAGAACACCATTTTTCGTGCGGTCGTCTTGAGTGAGACAGATGAACTCACTGTGGACGAGTTTCCGCAACTTCAGACACATGTCAAAAATTCGATAATTAGTCTGCCGCGCGTTTCAAACGTACCATCGATGACAACACCAATGCCCAACGGCAAACAGGGGGTCCATTCCTCATCCCTTGGTGCAGACGAGGGGTTGGGTCTCCTGACATTCGAAGGGGAAGTTATTTCTCTGGAAGAGGCTGAAAGCCGCGTGATCGAATTTGCAATGGATCGGTATGACGGAAAAATGTCCGAAATCGCTCGTCGCCTCGGCATTGGCCGCTCAACGCTTTACAGAAAAATGCGTCATTACGGGCTCGAATCCGATGATGCCGCTGAAGAGTAACGCTTTGCGACATTAAGCATAATCAGTGAAACCTCTTGCACACTACTGGAAGTGCCATCGAAAAAACGCATTTGGGTGCGATTTGCAGATGGTTTTTAGCCGTTTTTCGACAAATTTTTTGTCTGTTAACCATAATCAAATGAGTTATAGTCTAAAACGGTGGGGAAAGACTGATCAGGCTTAGGCAAAGTGTACGGGTCCAATAGATTGAATGCAAAGCATCTGGCTGGCATGCGGGGGTTAAAAGCTGCTGCGTGCCTGATGTTGTGTGTGTGCTTCTTTACCTTGTCAGCTTTTGCTCTACCTCAGCAAGCAAACGCGGAAACCCGCAAGTTGAAGCTGTACTTCCTGCATACTGGTGAACGGGCAGAAATCACCTTCAAGAAAAACGGCAAATACATCAACAGCGGCCTCAAAAAGATCAATCGGTTTTTACGTGATTGGCGTCGGAATGAGCCGACAAAAATGAATCCGCGCCTGCTTGATCTGGTATGGGAGGTTTACAAGGAAACCGGTTCCAAAAAATACATCCACGTTATTTCCGGCTATCGCTCTCCGAAGACGAATTCTCTCTTGAGAAAACGCGGTCGCGGTGTTGCGAAAAAGAGCCAACATACGCTGGGTAATGCGCTCGACTTCTTTATCCCCGGCGTGTCACTCAGAAAACTGAGGAACATCGGCCTGCGAAAAGGAATAGGTGGCGTAGGTTATTACCCCAAGTCCGGATCACCGTTTGTCCACATGGACACAGGCCGGGTCAGACACTGGCCACGCATGAGCCGGTCGGAACTGGCGAAAGTGTTCCCTCGGGGCAAGACACTTCATGTACCCACTGATGGCAAGCCGCTGGCAAGGTACAATCAGGCAAAAGCTGAATATGAACGCCGCTCCAAGGGCAAGATCGTCATAGCCAAGGCCGAAGAAATTGAGAAAAAGCCGGGCTTCTTTGCAAAACTTCTCGGACGTAACAATGAAGACGGCGATGGTGCGGGTTCAATTCCGGCACCCAAACCGGTTGCAACCACCAAACGGACTACCCCAGAAGCGCCAAAACCTACAGCGCCGGCAGCAGAGCCAGTGCAACAACCGCAAACGCCGGAACTGATACTGGCGTCGTTACCAAGGAATGCAATTCCGGTCCCGGTAGTCGCCCCGAGAATTGTTGCT